>JAFUZB010000019.1 GCA_017476845.1 Clostridia bacterium | reverse complement strand
TGTTGAAACCTACGGCATTGAAGGCGTCAGGAAGGTTCCAGCCGGCAATGCGGATGTTCACCTGCTCGGAGAGGGAGTCGCTCATGCAGTCCCAGTCGATGGTGATGCCGGCCTTCTCGGCCATGGCATTGATCACGGGATTGTTGTCATAGCCTGCGGAGAGGGCAGAGATGCCGCTGACGATGGTGAAGTGGTCCTGATCGGCCGAGGCGAAGGAGGCCAGGGACAGGAGCATCAGGACAGCCAGGGTGAGAGATACGATTTTCTTCATGGAAATCCTCTTTTCTTTTTGGTCTGGTCGTCTGTTTGAGTAACGGGGGACATATTTCTACACCTTATGCGGTGCGAAAAACAGCTTTAGCCCTTCACGGCGCCGGACATGAAGCCCTGCTCGAAGTACTTCTGTACGAAGGGGTAGGCGATGAGCATGGGAGCGGCAGCCACGATGATGGAGGAGAACTTGATCATCTCCGTGAGCTTGTTGAGCTCGGCATAGCCGCCGGAGACCATGCTGGCCTGGGCCGCGGAGGTGGAGGACTTGATGAGCACGTTCCTGAGCACCAGGGGCAGCGGAGCCTGATCGCCGCGCATGTAGATGAGGGCGGTGAACCAGTCGTTCCAGTAGGCCACCATGGAGAAGATGGTCATGACGGAGAGAATGGGCATGGAGAGCGGAATGATCATCGATACGAAGATGCGCAGCTTGGAGGCGCCGTCGATGTCCGCGGCTTCCTTGAGGGAGGCGGGAATGCTCGTCTCAAAGTAGTTTCGCGCGATGATCATGTTGCCTACCGCCACGCCGCCCGGGAGGAACATGGCAAAGATGGTCTGCATGATGCCGGTGTCGCGCACGATGAGGTAGGTGGGGATCAAGCCGCCGCCAAAGTACATGGTGATGACAAAGAAGATCGAGATGAGCTTCTTTCCCGGCAGGTCAGAGCAGGAGAGGGGATAGGCGACAAGGTAGATCATGGCCACGGAGAAAATGGTGCCGACCACCGTGTAGACGATGGAGTTCCAGTAGCCCGAGAGGATGGAGTCATCCGCAAAGACCGCCTTGTAACCGTCCAGGGTAAAGCCGCTGGGGAGAAGGAAAGTCTTTCCGGCGTAGACGTCATAGGGGTTGGAGAAGCTCGCCACAAGGATGTAGTAGAGCGGATAGGCAACGATGATGAGGATCAGCAGGGAGAAGATGACGAGAATCACGTCACTGGTGCGGTCGGAAAGTCCGCCCAGCTTGCCCTGGGAACCGTTTTTTGTTTTGGACATGGCTGTTCTCCCTTCTCAGATGAAATTGACATCGGCGAACTTCTTGGCAATGCGGTTGACGATGAGAAGAAGCACGATGTTGATGGCCGTGTTGAAAAGTCCGATGGCGGTGGCATAGGAGTAGCTTGCGCGCTGAATGCCCTGGTCATATACGTACACGGCGATGATATCGCTGGTGGCTTTGTTGAGGTCTGTCTGCAGAAGGAAGGCCTTCTCGAAGCCGACATTCATAAGACCGGAGGCACTCATGATGAGCTGCAGGATGATCATCGGGATCAGGCAGGGAATGTCGATGTGCAGTATCCGCTGGAAGACCGATGCGCCGTCCACCTTGGCAGCCTCGTACAGGGAAGGATCCACGCTGGAGAGTGTAGCCAGGTAGATGATGGTGCCCCAGCCCGCTTCCTGCCAGATGCCGGAGGCAACGTAGATCGTGCGGAACATGCTGGCCTCGGTCAGAAAGTCGATGCGCGTGCCGAAGAGCAGGTTGATCAGGCCGCCTGAGGGGGAGAGGAAGATGCGCAGCATACCGCAGATAATCATGGTGGAGATGAAGTGCGGAGCGTAGATGACCGTCTGCACGACCCTGCGGAAGCGCTTGAAGCGCAGCTGGTTGAGCGCCAGGGAGAGAATGATCGGCACCGGAAAACCCCACAGAAGCGAGTACAGGGAGAGCAGGATGGTGTTTCGGATCATGCGGTCAAAGGTCGGCGCCTGGAAGAAGCGCTCAAACCATTTCCATCCGACCCACTCGCTGCCGGTGATGCCACGGTTGGCACGGAAATCGCGGAAGGCGATCTGGATGCCGTACATGGGTCCGTACTTGTAGACGATGGTGATGACAACCGGAATCAGCAGCAGAAGATAGAGCTGCCAGTTGTCCAGGATGCGCTTGCCCAGCGGCTTGCGATGCACCGGACGGGCGACTGCCTTCATAGGCATACCTCTTCATGTGTGTGATGATTGTTCTTCATGAAACGTTTCACGAAGTGGTGCGAAAATTCTACCATGAATTTCACGGAAGTGTCAACGGGAAAATCTGGGAAATCGAAAAAACAGGAGAACTTGCAGAGAAATCAACCCAAGGAAACTGAAAAAGAAAAGACCAGATTTGACATGAAACGATACTATGTGAGCAAAATCGTGACTTGACGGAAGGGTGGGGACATGCTACCATTATTTCATGAAACAATGTGAAACAGTTCACGAAGATCGTCGGAGAAAACACCTTGTTTCGTGAAACGATTCACACCGGTGCACGGCATCGGGGGAACCGAAGACTGTGATCATGCATTTCATATTTATAGAAGAAAGCAAGGAGGCGGGACCATGGCGAAGAGTCGGAATATGCCCACCATGCTGGATGTCGCCAGAGAAGCCGGCGTGGCTTTGGGAACGGTTTCCAAGGTGGTCAATCATCAGCCGGTGGGCGAGGAGTTCCGGCAGAAGGTGGAAAAGGCGATTGACCGTCTGGGCTATCAGTACAATTCCTCAGGCAAGGCGCTTCGGACCGATTCCACAAACACCATTGCGCTCATTATTCCTAATACCGTACATCCGTTTTTTGCCCTCCTGGCCAATTACATTACCATGGCGCTGGACAAGCGGCATTACCGGACGCTTCTGTGCTTCACGGACTATGATGTGAACCGTGAAATGGAGATGATCCAGCTGGTGCGCAACAACCGGGTCGACGGGATCATCGGACTGACCTACAATCCGGCGCTTGAGATTCCGGACGACATTCCCTTTGTGACCATCGACCGCTTCTTCTCCGAGTCCATTCCCTGCATTGCCTCGGACAATTTCGAGGGCGGAAGACTGGCTGCGCGCAAGCTCTATGAGCTGGGTTGCCGGAAGATGGCCTTCATGCGTGTGGGCTCGACCCTGGTCAATGAGCCTGCAAAGCGGCGCGACGGGTTTGTCAGCGCATGCGTGGAGCTAGGTGCTTCCTTTGAGGTCTTTGCTATCAGTGACGGCACGCCCGATACGGCCTTCGATGATTTCATCGACCAGCATATAATCGGCGGACACTTTGCCTTTGACGGGCTTTTCTGCGGTACCGACACCGTGGCTTACCGCTCGATCCGTCATCTGAAGGCGCTGGGGATCCGTGTCCCGGAGGATGTACAGGTGATCGGCTTTGACGGGATCAGGATGTTCGGGAACCAGGACCTGATCTGCTCCACGATTGTCCAGCCAGTACAGGAGATTGCAGAGACCTGTGTGAGCACGGTACTATCCAAGCACATGTCAACCCTTCCGTCTCTCATCTGTCTGCCCGTACACTATGCCAAGGGTGGGACAACGAGGGATTGTCTTGAGGAAATCATAGAGGAGGAAGAGAAGAAATGAGTCATGAACTGAAGTATGACGTTGTCGCACTGGGCGAGCTGCTCATTGATTTTGCTCCCAGAGGCACGACTGAGCTTGGCTATCCCGTGCTTGCGGCCAATCCGGGAGGCGCCCCCGGGAACTTCCTGGCTGCGCTGAGCCGCTACGGCATGCGCACGGGGATGCTCGGCAAGGTCGGGGACGACATGTATGGCCACATGCTGCTGGGGACGCTGAAGAAGGCCGGGATCGATGCGCAGGGCGTAGTGGTGGACGGAAGTGTCTTCACCACGCTGGCCTTCGTTTCCTTGGACGAAAACGGAAACCGGGATTTCAGCTTTGCACGCAAGCCCGGGGCGGACACCTGCTTGAAGGAAGCGGAGGTCCGCAAGGACATGATTGAAGCGTGCCGTGTCTTTCACTTCGGCACCTTATCTCTGACGGCGGAGCCGGTAAAGACGGCCACCTGTGCCGCGATCAATGCGGCGCGCAATGCGGGAAAGCTCATCAGCCTGGACCCGAACCTGAGAAAGCCCCTCTGGGAGAGCGAGGATAAGGCGCGGGAGATGATCCTATGGAGTCTTCAGCAGGCGGACATCGTCAAGATCTCGGATGAGGAGATCGAGTTCCTTTGGGGAATCGGGCCCGAGGAGGGTGCACAGAAGCTGCTTTCTGAATTTGGCGTATCCCTCTTGTATGTTACCCTCGGCCCCAAGGGCTGCTATGCGAGGACACGGCATGCCTGTGTGCAGGTGGCAAGCCCGAGTGGGATCCAGGTGAAGGACACCACCGGGGCCGGCGATATTTTCGGCGGGAGCGCCATGAGCCGTTTCCTGAGCCTGAACAAAGCGCCGGATGAGCTGGAGGAGAACGAACTGGAAGGGATCGTGCGCTTTGCCTGCACGGCGGCCAGTCTCTCCACGCAAGTCCAGGGCGGCATCACCAGCGTGCCGGAGGAAGTGGATGTCATCGCGCGTCTGTCTTGACAGGGAGACAGGCAAGGACTAAGGTAGAGGAAATCTTGTCATAGGAAGGTGACGCATATGAAGTTTTACCGCACGGATGCCGGCATTGCCTTTGGAAACGGCGAAGGGCAGGAGCTGATCCCCAACACCAGCGACGGCGCAGGCGAGAAGCATGTACCGGTCGTAGAGAGGGAGGGCACCAAGGTGCATGTAAAGGTGGGCGCCGTAGCCCATCCCATGCTGGAGGCCCATTTCATCAATTTCATCGCGCTGGAAACCGACAAGGGTTTTCAGCTGAAGGAACTTGCCCCTGGCGATGCGCCGGAGGCGGATTTCTCCCTGGCCGAGGCGGAAAACATCCTGGCCGTCTACGAATACTGCAATCTGCACGGACTTTGGAAGGCATAAGAAAGCGCCCTGATCCTCTAAATTTAGGGAATCAGGGCGCTTTCTTATGCGGGAGAGGCGCGTGCCACACGGAATGTCGGAGGAGTTTCGCATAGGAGACCGGAAAGGACACACATGGTATAATGCTGTCCGGACCACAATGATTGGAGAGATGACCCAAGGGAAAGGATGGATCCTATGCGACGCGCAGCGCTGCTTGTGCTTGTTCTCCTCCTTGTCTGTCTGTGCGCTCCGGCCTGCGCACAGGAGGCACGGGATATCACGGATGGATGCACCATCACCGGCAACGGGGGAAAACAGTTCTTCCGTCTGCATGATGGGGACTATGCCACCTTCTACAACATGAAAAACAAGAACGGGATCCTGACCATCGAGTCACCCGAGGAGATTCGTGGACTGTATATCAAGCTCTATGACCGCCTGGCGGACTATGAAGTGCAGGTGGCGGACGGAGAGGATTGGAAGACGGTAGCCTCCGGCGGAAAGATCTACGTGGATTACTTCTCCCTGCCCGAGGGAACCACGAAGGTGCGTCTTGCCGCAGCGCCCACGCCCAACTACTTTATGCGCATCTCCGAGCTCATTGTCTATTCGGCGGGGGAGATCCCGGAGAGTGTGCAAAGGTGGGACATACTCGACAAGGCGGACCTGATGCTGCTTGTCGCCCATCCCGATGACGAGCTCCTATGGTTCGCAGGCTTTCTTCCCTACTATGCTGGTGAGCGGGGATACGCGGTGCAGGTGGCCTATCTTGTGCCGACCGGAGGCGTGCGCAAGCTGGAACTGCTTGACGGGCTCTGGCACTGCGGTATCACGCATTATCCCGAGCTCATGGGATTCGTGGACAAGCGCGGAAGCAGTCTCAAAAACCAGTATGAACGCTGGGGGGAGAGCAAGGTGCTGGCGCGGGTGATCACCGCAATCCGGCGCTATCAGCCGGAGGTGCTGGTGACGCAGGGAGAAAAGGGCGAGTATGGACATCCCGCACACAAGGTGGCTGCGGATGCCTCCAAGCGCGCCTTCACCATGGCGGCCAATCCTGAGAGCAATGCGACATCGGCCGCAGAGTACGGTGTCTGGCAGGTAAAGAAGCTCTACCTGCATGAATACGAGGAAGGCAAGATTGTCTTTGACTGGCATGTGCCCCTTGCAGCCTTCGGGGGAAAGGATGCCTACACGGTCGCCGTGGAAGCCCTCGCCTGCCATGCCTCACAGGTGCAGCGCGGCTGGGAGATGGAGGACCCGGGGACACATGACAACCGGGTGTTCGGACTCTATGCGAGCATGGTAGGGGCGGACACGCAGGGCGATATCATGGAGAATATCCCCGAGGATCAGCTCAGCACCTATGTCGATGATTCCCCCATCCATGTGGAATTGACGATCAATTGACACAATTGAAAACGGCGGGAGAGCAGCGAATGCTCTCCCGCCGTTTTTTCCTTCGCTTTACTGAATGGCGCTGGTGATGGTGTCCTTGAGGGTATCCCAGATGGAGGAAATGTTCTCCAGGGACAGACCGGACTCACTGTCGGCACCGATCATGGAAAGGAGGCTGGAGGCGCTGAAGCCTTCGCTGTCCTCACTCTCGGAGGAGCCGCCGAACAGGCCGGTCACGGCACCGAGCAGGCCGGAGCCTTCCTCGCCGCCCAAGAGACCGGAGACAAGGCCCTTGACCTCGGAGAGCGAGCTGAGGATGCCGCTGTCACCGGAGAGGAGAGAGGAAACCGCGGGAGCGATGGTGTCCAGGAAGTTGGTCTTGAAGTTTTCCAGGCTGCCGCCGGTGAGGGAGCCGATCGCGCTCGTCACACTCTCCATCAGGCTGCCCGCATCCTGGGAGGCAACGTCGCTGTTGACGGCAAAGCCCAGGAAGTCGGAGGCGAGGGATGCGATATCCAGGGAGCCGGTGAGGGAGGTGAGATCCAGGTCAGCGGTGCGCTGAACGAGCGAAGTGAGATCGATCTCCTCAGTCTCGGTCTCCTCTGCAAAGGCGAAGGTGGCGCCGAAAACCATGAGACAGGCAAGAAGCAGGGAAAGCAGCTTTTTCATAGGTATATTCCTCCAAATCATACAGTGTCCGAAACGGACCATGCAAAAGGTACATCTCACGGGTAGAATTGTCAAACCCAAAGCGTATACTGTCAGATACTCTTCAGAAGGTGTTCACATGCCCTCAGACAAAGCGGGCGACGGATGCCAGGGTACCGTCCGCGTGCAGTGCGGCCAGGTGCACGCCTTCCCCGTCCGCTTTTCCCTTCACGGTAAGGCTCTCTCCCTCCATACACTGCGAAAGGAAGCAGATCTCCATCTCCTGCGCCTCGCGCTCTTTCCAGAACGCACTGTCGTAGGCATCCTGGAACATCTCGATGTAGCGGAGGTTAGTCATGTGACGGCTCTTGTCCAGGTCAGAGACGCGGACCGTGCGCTCGTAGCGGACTTCCATGCCCTCATCGGTGCGCGGGATCCCGAAAAAGTCGGGAACCGTCTCTTCCGTCTCCTCGGGCATGTCCTCCGGAAAGTCCACTGCGCTCAATCGCAGAGGCCGCCTGCGCTCCAGACTGTAGATGCAGCTCTCCAACTTCCCCGAAGCGGTGAGGACACCGTGCTGGCGGATTTGCATGTCCATGTTGACTAAGACAGGCTGACGATATGGCTCCATCCAGGCGGAGAGCTCGAGGGAGTCGGTATAGTCCATCTTCC
>JAFUZB010000248.1 GCA_017476845.1 Clostridia bacterium | reverse complement strand
TCTCGGACTTACAGCCATTATTATGGCGTGGCACAAAGGCGAAAAGCAGGTCCATAGACAAATGCTACGCGGCATAATCTATGCAATCACCGTCTTCCTTTTGTGTTATCTTCCCTTTTCCCTGAGCTTGGAACGCGAGCAGCCTGGTTGGCTTATACAAAAATATCTGGATACTCTTTCCAGTTATGCCTATGCCACAGTGAATACGGCTAACCTGTACTATCTGTTTGGCTTCAACTGGAATCCCATCACGAACCCTGCCTCACTTGCCCCCGCTGCAATTCTTGGAATGATTGCACTGGGATATGGTCTGTCATCTTCTGGATTGCTCATATCACGCGGCAGAAAATATCCTTTTCTTGAGGGAATACTGAATATTATCTTTGCGGTGTTCTTCCTTCTTTGCGGTTTTGTTTCTCTGAGCTGGTCGTTTCTGGGATATGCTGCACTCGCATTTTGTGTAGTCAATGTCGTCTTGATGTATATTCGATCCGGCGACCTCAAACAACTGCCACTTTTGGGCGCGATTCTTTTCCTTCTTCTCTATACTCTCTCTATAAAAATGCATGAGCGGTATCTTTTCCCGGCTATCATGCTTTTCGCGCTTGCTTATCTTATCCAGCGAGACTTCCGTATTTTCATCCTGCTATGCGTTACCACGGTTACCATGTTCGTCAACGAAGGGATCGTGCTTGATAACGCTGTGCGCCTAGGGGCTTCACTTGGTCACCTTAACCAGGACACAGTGATTCTGGCCGACATCCTCGCAGTGATCAATCTTCTCATGATCCCCCTTGCGCTGTGGGTCGTATGCGATCTCTGCCTGTGTGGTAATCCGGAAAAAGAAGCACCTACGCTGCATTTGCTACATAGCAGGCAAGTCTCCTCCGATGCACATTCCGCTTCCCGCTTTCACACAGATCCGTCGCTTCATTGGAAAAAGCTTGATTCCGTTCTGATCATCACCATTACAGTATGCTACGGTATCCTTGGACTCAGTCACCTCGGTTCGCATAAAGCACCGGAAAACCCATGGACTTCGACGGGGCTCGACGAATCGGTAGTCCTTGATCTCGGAGAAAAACACGAGAACTTTAGCATGCTTTATTTCTGCCAGGTCTCATACAGTAATTTTGCTGTTTCTGTCAGTGATGATGGCGTGCTCTGGTCAGACGAAATGGCTGCGGAGATGGATCAAGGACAATGCTTTCGGTGGAAATACCTGATGCCGAGCACAGGTGGTATACAGAATCCTTCTTTTGCAGGCGGGAATACTTATCATTCCGTAGAGAAGCTGACCGGACGTTACGTTCGTATCCGTGCTAACCAGATCGGTCTTCGTCTTTGCGAAGTCATCTTCCGCGAAACGTTGGATGTGGAAAAGAGTGATGGGAGTTTCACACAAGTGAGCGGCGAGCGCATCCCTTATACCATTGCTTATCGCGATGGAGCAAATGCCGATTCTCCGCTGTTTTCTGTTCCGCAAGCCCTATGTGACGAGCAGGACTCCCTCGAAGGTGAACCGGGATGGTACAATGGTACATACTTTGATGAAATCTACCATGCCAGAACAGCATATGAACACCTAACTGGAACCTCCCCTTACGAAACCACGCATCCTCCGCTTGGAAAGGTCATGATGTCGTGGGCTGTCGGGATTTTCGGGATGAATCCTTTTGGATGGCGTTTTGCAGGAGCGCTTGCCGGAATTCTCATGATTCCTGCAATCTATCTCCTCACCAAACAGATGACCAAGCGGACCTGCATGGCTGCTCTCAGTGCGGTGATTCTCTCCCTGGACGCCATGCACTATACACAAACCCGTATCGCAACCATTGACAGTTTTCCCGTCCTCTTCATACTTTTTGCATACTTCTTTATGTTGCGGTTCATGCAGCATGATCTCGGCACCTCTCCTCTTAAATCCCTCCTTCCGTCATTGGCTCTATCCGGATTTTTCATGGGATGTGCTGTGGCAAGCAAATGGATTGGTGTGTATGCCGGTGCAGGTCTGGCTGTACTCTTCTTCTGGACACTCGCACGCCATCTACGCCTTGCCAAGGACGCGAAACACCAGATAACGCTGTGTGCACCGGATGATATCATTTCCAAGGAAATGAAAACGAGGGCGGAAACCACCATGAAAACGTGCATTCTGCTCTGCCTGTGGTGTCTGCTGTTCTTTGTTGCTGTCCCGCTGACCATTTATCTCCTTTCCTATATTCCTTACTTCGCTTACCAGCATCCGCAGACCCTGGGAGATTTTCTGAAGCTGGTATGGAAAGCACAGGAATCTATGCTCAGCTATCATTCGCAGCCCGGTTTAGGGATGGATCATCCCTTCTATTCGCCCTGGTATGAATGGCCTTTGATTTCCCGTCCTATGTATTACGCAATGGCCTACTACGTGCCTGCAGGCAAAAGCTACTCCATTTTCTGCTTTGGCAATCCTGCGATCTGGTGGACTGGTATTGCCGGGATGGCCGCTGTGCTTCTCTGTCTCGTCTATCGCCACTTCTATGCAGCAGCGTCATCACACGGTGAATTCCATCTTTATTCTTCCTCCTGGTCTCAGGTCCCCGCATTTCTTCTCATATCTTTCCTGGCACAATTCCTGCCGTGGGTGCTTGTGCCACGCGGAACATATATCTATCATTATTTTGCCTCCGTCCCCTTCCTGATTTTGGCGAACACCCTTGCGCTGTACTGGTTAATGAAAAAGTTTCCCCGCATTGGTAAAATCGCCACTGCCATCTATCTTCTCTGTGCGATTGTGCTCTTCATCTTGCTCTTCCCGTATGCCTCAGGAATCACCGCACCCTACGCATGGCTTGACATTGGCAAAGAAATCCTCCATGTTTATTATGCACTGCCAACAGGTTGAGGTGACACACGATGACCATCAAGGAATTGCTTGCCCAGCTGCACACGCTTGAGCATGCCCTCGTCGTGATCGACGGTCCATGTGGCTCGGGAAAGACAACCCTTGCCGAGCATCTGATCACGCAATGTCCCGGGTATACCTTAGTGCACATGGATGATTATTACATTCCCTTTCGGGAAAAAACGACGGAAAGACTCTCGATACCGGGCGGCAATGCGGATTCTGAACGACTTATATCCGAAGTTATCACACCGTGGCTTCATGGAGAACGCGCCTTGGTGCGCCCTTATCGAGTGCACACGGATACCTTTCTTTCTCCCTATGAAGTACCTGCGGGAGGAAGTATTCTCCTAGAAGGCAGTTACTCCGGACTTCCCTGCCTCTCCACACACGCTGTTATGAAGCTTTTTGTCCAGGTTGATCCCGTGACACAAAGAAATCGGCTGTACCATCGGAATCCTGCTACGTACTCGCTCTTTCTGGAAAAATGGATTCCGCTGGAAAACCACTATTTCAATTACTATGGTCTTCCCGATGCATCCTGGAATGTGCTTCCGGGGGACCGGATGATATGATTGGAGGTTATCACTATGTCCCTTATCGAACTTGCCTATCAAAATACAACTGCTACCGTAAGTACTTCCGGCGGACAGATTGTTTCTTTTCATCCGGGAACAGGCGTAGCGGCAGGACGTGAAGTCATTTGGCAGGCAGACCCACAGGTGTGGGATCAGCATGCGCCGCTTCTGTTTCCGATCTGCGGTTCGGCAAAGCATGGTATGATCGAGGTAAATGGGCACACCTATACCATCCCAAAGCATGGCATCACCAGGGCGAATCCTCCAATGCAAATCGCTGCACAGGGAAAGGATTATGTCGACCTTGAATTAAGCGATAATGAAGAAACTAGGAAGGTATATCCCTTCAGTTTCTCGTTTCATGTGGTCTATGCGCTGTATGCGAATGGCTTCCGTACGCAGTTTGTGATCAAGAATACCGGAGAGGAGCCGATGCCCTTCTGTGTCGGTGGTCATCCTGCCTTCAATTGTCCATTGGAAGATGGCGCGCAGTTCTCTGACTATGACCTGATCTTTCCACAGGCTGAAGATGGCCGTGTAGAGCAAGTAACAAAAGACGGCATGCTTGACGGTAGCGAGATTCTCCCATTCTTCCAGGGCAACCGCATGCCATTGAACCATGAAGAGATTGATTGCCGTGATTCTCTTCTGTTTACAACACTCTCTTCACGTTCTGTCAGATTGGAAAACAGATATTCCGGAAAGGGACTTTGTGTCAGTTTTCCAAAGATGGAGGCTCTCGCTG
>JAFUZB010000247.1 GCA_017476845.1 Clostridia bacterium | reverse complement strand
AGTCTGTCGAGCTATTGTATGAAATGGGCGTCAATATCGAGCAAGATATGCAGAAACTAAACAGTGGGACGTTTTGAGCTCAAACGAAAATCAATCAGATCGCGATAGACAGTGGCAAACCTAAAATTTCCGGAGTCTGTGTTACCCTTAAATGCACTGGGACTAATTCCAGTAATGCGAACATTGTCATAATAGTCAATTCCGGATTTTGTGTGACTATATACTGGATATAGCTCTGGGATAATGACAAGGTTATCTGTTCCGTTATAGTTTTCAACAATTCCTGTTGCTTGGTTAACGACTAATGCGGAGGAATGGTCGGTTTTGGAGGCAACATAATCCAAGATGTCTACAGGAACAACAAATGGGATGATTCCATATTGATTGTCGTCGTAGTTACTTGTGGAATAGGAATAGTCTTCAAATTCGTGGCGCTCGTCGTCCAACACACTGTATGAATTCACATAGAATGATTTTGTTGAGTAGTTATAGCCAACCACACCAAAAACATGCATTGTTCCAGCAACTACCCAACGATGGTAACCAGGTTTTGTTCCAAGTGTTGTCCAAGTGCTTGTCACTGTTTCTTCAGTTATTGTCGAATATGTTGTTGCTGATGCATATTCTTCGGAAGCACTTGTGCTGTTCGTGTGAGCTTCTGTGTTCGCTACATTATTTGTGCTGATATATGTTTTCCCATATCCAGTGGTCTTTGCGATGACATCTGCTATATTGTTGTATTTGGTATGGGAGGTTGAAGTTGCTACACTACCGCCGTAGCTCGATTGGGAATTCCAAGATCCCGAGGAAGAGTTGCTATCATATACCAGGGTATTTGTGTCTTTTCCACCGTGCGTTGTCAGCATGTTTTCACTGGTATCTGTTTTGGTATATGATCTCATGGAAGTTAGAGTGTTGGAATCTGCATACCCTGCATGGAAGGCGCCGCTGAATATATCACGGAAGGTGCGTTCGACTTGTTCCTTGACTGTTTTGCTTTTATCCCCCCCTACATTAATATCTAGGCCCATACTGACCGATTCAGTATTCTGACGTCCATATGTTCCGCCATTTGTAGTTGAAGTCGATCCACCCAAAGCGTCGGTATAAGAGTCATATTCACTTGTTGTAGTGGAATCCTGATGCAATTTAGTAGATGCACCAGATGAACCACTGCCGATGTTCCAAGTGTTAGATTCGCTCTTCCCGATTGTCTCAGATTCCCCAACTTCTTCTCTATGTTCATTATACCATTGCTCGTTATAGGACGTGGTTTCGTTCCAGCCTTCAGATAATGTCCAACTTGATGATTTTGTTGTAGCATTAGCAAGCATCTGGGTATAGCTGTTCATTGTAGATTCTTCTATTTTTGTGGCATATGTGGTTGTTTCAGTCCGCGTTATACCATCTCCGCTAATATATCCAAAATCATGGATTGTATACAGAGGCACGTTTCGGACCTGGCCAATCTCATAAATGAAATAGACATCCTCGTTATCTTCATAGATAATGGGAGCGCCATAATTGGTTTTTGTATAGCACTTATTTCGTTCGCCAACCCAGTGGGCTGTCAGCTGCAGATTTTCTGCTGTGCCAACCGGTATAATTGAATTATCCAAAATATGTAAATCATTGTTACTGTCAACATATGTCCACGCAACAAAAATATAATTACTCAATGACGGTTTCTGGAGCACTACACCCTGATCAACAGTATATTTGATGCTTTCCAAAGGATATAGGTTAGAGACAAACTGAATTGTATATTCTATCTTTTTCCAATGTGCATACAGTTTGATATTATGGTCGGCTTCGGTAATACGTGTGACCTTAGATGAATCGTCACCTGCACCATCGTACCAGCCAAGGAACTGATAGCCCATTGCTTCAACGTCAAATAAGTAAGTTGATCCTCCTTCGAGAATAGTGGAGGGATTTTCGCTATTGTCTATCTCTAGGGAGGCAAGATAGCTGTCACCATTTGCAATGTCATATGTGATCATATATGCATCAACAGACCACTCTTCTTGGGGAACCAGTATTGCACCGCAAACAGAGCAATGTTTACCTTCTGTCAAACCAGGTTTTTCAGTCGTAGGAGCGACAGCTTCATCAATGACTTCGGTATGGCCATTGGCAGGAATAAAGATATCAGCCAACTCTACCTCATTATTCCCGGCACTATCGGTAAAATACTTGTCGCATCTCGTACAATGAAAATAAGCAATATTGCCCTGTTCTGTGCAAGTTGCTGGTTTGTATGGCTCATATTCCATAGAGTGAAAACAGATCTCAGGAGATAGAAGCAAATCAACCCCGTATCCACCGGCAACATATCGACGGAGATAAACAAGATCAGAAGCATTTATTGCTTTATCTCCATTGACATTAGCTGCTCTCACATTGGTGTCAAGATCATAATCACCAGCAATCATGCGCCTCAATGAAACAATATCCTTGACGTTGATAGCTTTGTCTCCGTTTACATCTCCTGGAATGAAATTAATGACAGAGACGGTTCCACTACTGGTATTGACATCCAGCACGTTCAGATCAGAGTCCAAAAAGTCCTCATTAACAGAGACATTAACTTTGAGTGTTGCTTGAGATGAGTATGTGGCATCCACAGTGAAATTCAGAATGAGAATGGAACCTGCATCTGGCGTGCCTGCTATATCTTGTCCACTCCATGAAACCTTACAGGGGGAAAGGAGCTGTGAAGGTTTGGCCATATCTAGATATGAAAATGCGCTTCCGCTCCTAATGCTGTTTAGTGTCAAACCTTCATCAAAAGTTATTGCTAAAGTTGCATAAAGAACTCCTGGATTATTAGAAATATTCACTTTCACATCGAATGTTTCACCAGGCCTAACCTCAGCGCTTTCCACAGTGATAACTACGCTAGCTTCATTACCTATAGCAAAAGCGGGCGTGAGATACATAAATACCATGGATAGTACGGTTAATATAGCAACCATTCGTCTTAACATATTGTCATTCCTTTTTCATACAATCACGAACCATACGCGGACCGCCGACCGTAAATGTTTCGTATACAGTTGACAGGGAGATAACACTTAACTAGTCTTGCATGCCTGAATTGTTGAACCAAAACATGAAAAATAGATCTTTAAGGGTTAAAGTTTGGGCATGTTCTCAAATCAGTTTCAAAAAACCGGTCATATGATGGCGTAATGCTACACAAGCATTACGCTCATTTTTTTGCTTTTGGTGAAAGAGCAATCGCATCTTTGATCTGAAACAAGATGTGATCTCTTTCTTCAAGAGCCCTGCAGACGCTATCTAACTTGTCTGACAATGCCTGAATCTGTTTACGCTGTTCTTCAATCAGGGCATACACCTCATTGGGTATCATGATCTCCTTTTCTGCTGCCTCAACACTTGTGCGATTGCGTTTGCCTGACTCTGCCTTTTCAATAATACACTTAGTTTCGGGGTCTACTCTACCAAGATAGGTTCGTCTGACTTTGTTTTTCTTGGTCTCGGGGTCACGATAGGTCTCCTGCTCGTACGCATATACCGTTCCCGTCTTCTTATTGGTCTGATATACAGTGAAAGCCATAATAATGTCCCCCTTTATGTTACTTCGAACATCATACACCAGACGTATTTCTTATTCAATATCAGACGAAAAAATTGGCGGGAAATCCTTGAAATATCAATAAAAAGTGTTGACTTTCTGCTGATAATAATATATTATTATCATGGATTCTTATTCACTTGTTTTGAGTAAGAATATCATAATGATATGTTATCAAGGAGACGTCACATGCCCTGCTTTTCTACCGACAATACCAGCACTTCCTCTGTATCTTCCAATCCTTCTACCTCTTCTCTTGCCACCGCCGCTACAGCACCTCTCTCAACACATAATGCTACCAATACCAGCTGCCAGCAATTCGAGCTTCCCTATGTCGGTACCCGGTTCTCTTTTGCGGAACGGCTGAATATCGGTTGTGCCTATAATGCTGGCATGGAAGCCAAGAGCCTCGCAGCACTGTACTCTTGCTCTGTCCAATATGTCTATACACTGGGAGCTCAGGCAAAAGCGATGGTATCGCAGTTCGATCATCTGAATTTACAAAGTGGCACTCGCATTGTTGTCGTTGACCCAGCCTTTATTGAGCTTGTAGTCATTGCGTTGTCTGTGATATGCCAGGCATCACTGGAAGACGTTCAGATCTTTGTGAGACATGTCTTTGCTGAATCTCTGTCCACCTCCACCATCAGCAGAATTCGACATAAACATGCCGAAACTGCCAGAATGTTCAATACCAATGTAAATCTCTCCGCTATTAGGGTTGGAGCCAACGATGAGATCTTCTTTGGCCAGACGCCTGTGTTGACTGGCGTTGATTTGACATCAACCTATATCTATTCCTTGGCTATTGCACCGGATCGAACCGCAGAAACCTGGCAACTTCAAATGATGCTCCTCCACAATCAAGGCTTGAACCTGGCAACTTCGATTAGCGATGCAGGAAATGGTCTGCTTAAGGGAATCCAGTCTGCCTTCCCGGAATGCCATATTCAGATTGATGTCTTCCATACTCTCTATGATATGGGAAATGTTGTATGTGGTATTACCGAGAAGGTCTATGCCTACTTGCGAGACTTGTTTGAAGCAGAATGGCAAATTCTGCATGGCCAGCGCGTCTTCGAGAAGACGTTTGAGAAATGGTCGCTAATGAATGCTGAATGTGAAGCGATTATCAGCATCTGCGACCAAATGGAAATTCTGGATCAATGGGCAAAGGAGATACTGGCCTTCCCAGGATATGAGGCACAGGAGTCTATCGTTCTCCTGAATTGGATCGCAGATGAATTCATCCGGCTTGCAGCTCTTGGTAAGGACTTGCAGTATGTTAAGTTCTACCGCTTGAAGTCTGCTGCAGAGACACTCAAGAAGCGTATTCCTTTGTCGCAGAAGTATCTGGCGCAGCTTGACAGCAACATCAAGGAGCGGGCTAAAGCTCTCTGCCTTCCACCTGAAGCCTATCATTTGGCGTACAAAATGCGCAGACTCGGGTATGAAACACAGGAATACGCATCGGCTTATCATCGCATTGAAGAGCTGCTTCGGAATAGGCGAATGACCGTACCAAGCCTCATGGCGGACCTTGATGATATCCTCAGCTACACCTATAAGGCGTCCAGCATGGTGGAGAACGTCAACTCACGCTTAAGAACGCTGCTCAACGATATGCGGGGATTGACACCCGATATGGCAGAAATGATTCAGCTCTATATGAACACAAAGCCATACCGGCGTAGTGGGGTAGCTGCACGCATTGGCAAGTCTCCACTGGAGATGCTTAACGGGGACAAATCCTCGTTCATGGATATCATGTTCCCTGACTTTAACCCTGTATTGACGGTCCAGAGAAAGAAGCTGGTAGCATAGCTGTCCGCAGTCCTCATGTGATCTGTAATTTGTGTTAAGCACATCGATTTCATAAAATCAAGCCTGTTATATGGGGTAGGGGGATTTATACCCTTTTTTTGTGCTCAAATCATTTTAAACCGCAAATGGCTCATATGAGAACATGCCCTGTTTTCCTATGTAATGAAACACGGCCTGGCGTTTGCCAGGCCGTGTAGTGTATTAGTACATGCCGCCCATTCCGGCGCCGCCGGCAGGAGCCGGGGGTTCGGGAGCGGGAATATCGGCAACCAGGGACTCGGTGGTCAGAACCATTGCAGCTACGGAAGCAGCGTTCTCCAGAGCGGAGCGGGTCACCTTGGTAGGATCGATGATGCCGGTTTCAACCATATCCACATAGGTGTCATGGAGAGCATCATAGCCGTAGTTGGGCTGCTCAGGATTGGTCTTCTTGTGATTCTTGACGTTTTCGACAATCACGGAACCGTCGACACCGGCATTGGCCGCGATCTGACGGATCGGCTCTTCGAGAGCACGCAGAACAATCTGCACGCCGGTCTTGGCATCGCCGGTATACTGCTCTTCGATATTCTTGACATAAGAGATGACATTGAGAAGAGCAATTCCGCCGCCGGGCACAATGCCTTCTTCCGCAGCAGCACGGGTAGCAGCCAGAGCATCTTCGATGCGGAGCTTGCGCTCTTTCATTTCGACTTCAGTGGCTGCACCAACCTGGATGACAGCAACTCCGCCGGCCAGCTTGGCAAGACGCTCCTGCAGCTTCTCACGATCGTAATCGCTGGTGGTTTCAGCGATCTGAGCACGGATCTGACCTACGCGGGCATCGATGTCAGCCTTGAGGCCTACACCGCCAACGATGGTGGTGTTTTCCTTGTTGACCTTTACCTGGCGTGCCTTACCCAGCATATCCAGGGTGGCTTCCTTGAGCTCGAGACCGGTCTCGGAGGAGATCACGGTGCCACCGGTGAGGATGGCGATATCCTGGAGCATTTCCTTACGGCGATCGCCAAAACCAGGAGCCTTGACGGCTACACAGGTGAAGGTTCCACGGAGCTTGTTGACAACAAGTGTAGAGAGAGCTTCGCCCTCAACATCCTCGGCGATGATGAGCATCTTCTTGCCGGTCTGCACAACCTGCTCAAGAAGGGGAAGGACTTCCTGAATATTGGAAATCTTCTTATCGGTGATCAGGATCACCGGATCATCCAGGACAGCTTCCATCTTCTCGGTATCAGTGACCATGTAAGCAGAAGCATAGCCGCGGTCAAACATCATACCTTCAGTGGTGGTCATGCCGGTGGACATGGTCTTGCTCTCTTCAACAGTGATCACGCCGTCGTTGCCGACGGTTTCCATCGCATCGGAGATGAGCTTGCCGATGGTTTCGTCTCCGGCAGAGTTCGCGGCGACCTGAGCAATGGCCTGCTTTCCGGTGATGGGCTGGCTAAGCTGAGCAAGGCCGTTGACAGCAGCTTCGGTAGCAGCCTCGATGCCCTTGCGCAGAACCATGGGGTTGGCACCGGCCGCGAGATTGCGCAGACCTTCACGGATGATGGCCTGAGCCAGCAGAGTGGCGGTGGTGGTTCCATCACCAGCAACATCATTGGTCTTGGTGGAAACTTCCTTTACGAGCTGTGCGCCCATGTTTTCAAAGGCATCTTCCAGCTCAATTTCCTTGGCGATGGTGACGCCATCGTTCGTGATGAGGGGAGAGCCGTATTTCTTGTCAAGAACAACATTGCGGCCCTTCGGTCCAAGCGTGATTTTTACTGTATCAGCCAGTGCGTTAACGCCTTTTTCCAAGCTGCGGCGTGCGTCCTCGCCGTACTTAATCTGCTTTGCCATAATGATTCAGACTCCTCTCTCTTATTCGACAACAGCCAGGATATCATTCTGGCGGACGATAATCAGTTCTTCGCCGTCAATCTTGACTTCAGTGCCAGCATATTTGCTGTAGATAATCTTCTGGCCGACAGTCACCTGCATGGTCACTTCTTTGCCGTCCACATTGCCGCCGGGGCCGACAGCCAACACTTCAGCCATCTGGGGCTTTTCTTTGGCAGCGCTTGTCAGAATCAGACCGCCCTTGGTGGTCTCTTCTGCTTCAACATTCTTGATGACAACGCGGTCACCCAAAGGTTTCACGGTCATGGAATCGTTCCTCCTGTTCTTTGCTGTTAGCACTCGCTCTTGGTGAGTGCTAACGACATGCGTACTATACGACATTTCACGAAGATATGCAAATGGTTTCTAGAAGAAAATTAGAGAAATTACTGGTATCACTTCCGGGAAAATGTGAAAAAAGCGCAAATAAATAGAAAATTCACGATAAATCTCCTGAATTCTCCTGTTTTTTACATGTGAGATGTTGCTGTAAGGTTCGGGCATGATCTGCTACAATGCGGGAAAAGAAGGGAGGCAGGGAAGTGAATACTGACGAAATCCGGAGAAAACTTCTTTCCTGGTACGATGAACAACACAGAGATCTTCCGTGGAGAAAGACGAAAGACCCATATAAGATCTGGGTTTCCGAGATTATGCTGCAGCAAACACGGGTAGATACGGTGCTGAGATATTATGATCGGTTTATTTCCGCCTTTCCTGATGTGGTTTCGCTTGCTGAGGCTGACGAGCAGACGGTCTTGAAGCTATGGGAGGGACTGGGTTATTATAGAAGAGCAAAGGCCCTCCATGAAGGCGCGAAGGAAATCGTCCGTAACCATCACAGCATTCTTCCTGAGAGTTTTGAGGACTTGCTTGGGATTAAAGGCATTGGACGATATACTGCAGGGGCGATCGCATCTATCGCATATGGAGAAAAAGTCCCTGCAGTGGATGGAAATGCAGTTCGTGTCTTTTCACGATTGATCCGGTATACCTCGTGCGTAGATACTTCCGATGGAGCGAGAGTGATGTGGAAAACGGGGACATGCCTTGTCGATCCCAAACGGCCCGGTGACTTCAATCAGGGTGTGATGGATCTGTCCAATGCGGTGTGCAAAAAAGGAAGGCCAGCCTGTGATATGTGTCCTCTTGAAGGTTTATGCGAAAGTAGTTTCGATTCCCTCGCGGAAAAGCTCCCTGTACATAAAGAAAAAAAGGCGCCTGTCACTGAATGCTGGGAAGTGACGCTCATGATCGACAGGGAGAAAAATCGGATAGCGGTGATTCAGCGTACAGAAGCACTTCTCGGTGGTCTCTGGATATTTCCGCTGACTCTGCTGCCACCTAATGAACCCCCTGACCATTATATAGGAAGAGCGAGACATGTCTTTACGCACCGCGTCTGGGAGATGTGGATCACAGCACAGGAGGTGAAGGAACAGGACAGGACGGATGTCCTGTGGGCGGACGCAGTGACCCTGAACAATTTGCCTTTTCCGAGTGCCATGCGTATCCCGCTTATCCTTGCGAGGAAGATGCTGGAAGGCGAAGGAATCCAGGAGGCGGGAAAACGAAAAAAGCCGTCCAAACGGCTTTGAGTGGGATAGAAGTCAGACGGGGCGCCGACGCAGATTTCCTGAGATGGCAAAATGGCTCTGTGCATGTTCAAAGCCTGTAAATGTGAATTGGTCATCCAGGCGCCTAAGTTCGGTGTGAATCTGCTGTCCCGGCACGATTTCCTGATCATAGTTGATGGTGAAATCACTGATTTCCATCTCCTGCATCACAGGAATACCGAGCGCATTACAGCACCAGTCCATGTATCGCACATTATTGACATGGACATTTGCATCAAGATCGGTATATTCGGGAAGATGGATACCGGTTTCAGGTGCACTTTCAAGCGGCTTGACCATGCCGGGCATGCCTCGCAGCGGAGGTTGGCATTCTGGATTGTCCGGCATGGTAGCGAGAACATCTGCAGACTGAACTGCTTTTCGCGAAGTGAGATCAATGAGTGTCCACATGCTGGATGCATATCCGATCTGCTCTCCCGTTTTTTCATCGGTCACAACAAAGTATCGGGGATACATGCCATGACGTGCAGGTTTGGGGAAGGTGAGGATGGAAACCTGATCTCCCATGGAGGGGTAGCGCGTCATGTGGACCTCCGCACGCAATATCACCCACACAATACCTTTTTCGAGCAAAGCAAAGCGTCCGCAACCAAGCGCGTCACTGTTGAGCGAAGCGCTTTCCTGAAAGGCCTCCATGATGGCACTGGGCCGCCACTTGCTTGCAAGATCGGTATTTGACGTGGAAATGGTCGTATGGAGACAATAGCTTTTGCGGGTTTCTTCCATAGAATATTCAACCTCCTGTTTGCACCAGGTAATAAAAGCAGAAAGAGGGAAGGTTGTCAAACCACAAAATCCGTATGCTGTCGCAATGCGGGGATGCGAGGCAGGAAGAAGTAAAAGTTCGGATCAAAGCATGACGCTGATAGCAGAAAATGAGCGGCGGATCGATTCAATGGTGAGTGTGTGATCGTCATCCTGCGCCCGCGAAAGAAATTTTTTGAGAAAAAAGCTATATGGATGCAGGAAAAAAAAGATACATGTCTAACTTTTATTGAGAATTCGTGGAAGGAGGCTGTCATGCAGCTTGAAGTTGCTGCTCACGCAGGCTTCTGCATGGGTGTGAGGCGTGCTGTGGAAGCCGCCTGGAAAGTCGCAGAAAGCGGCAAGCCAGCTTGTACGCTGGGTGAACTGATCCACAATCCGCAAGTGGTAAGAACACTCGGTGAACAGGGAGTCCCGGTTGTCGATGATCCGGATCGGGCAGACGGGAGGCTTGTGCTGATTCGCAGTCACGGTGTTTCACCGGATGTATTGCAGCAGTTGCGGAACGCTGGAAGCGATATCTTGGATCTGACGTGCCCGTTTGTGGATCGGCTTCACCGGATCGTGAGAAGCCACTCTGCTGACGGAACGCCTGTGATTCTTGTTGGCGAACGGGATCATCCGGAAGTTCAGGGAACTGCCGGGTGGGCACAGGGACCGGTTTATGTTGTCGATACCGTATCGGATGCAGAGCAGCTTCCGGAAATGGAGCAGGCTTTGGCATGCGTGCAGACGACTTTTCCCATGGACCGGTGGCTTGCTGTCCTGGAGGTGCTGCGCAGGAAGGTACAGCGTCTCGCTGAGCAATGCACGATCTGCTCAGCGACGGCGACAAGGCAGCAGGAAGCGATGGAGCTTGCTTCCCGCGCAGATGCCATGGTCGTCATCGGCGGAAGAAAGAGTGCCAACACACACAAATTGTATGAAGCATGTGCACAGAGGTGTCCCAACACCATTCTGGTGGAGACGGCAGCTGAAATACCACATGACTTCATCCGAAGCGAATTCACGACCATCGGGATCACCGCGGGTGCATCCACCCCCGATGATCAACTTAAGGAGGCAGTCACTATCATGACCGACATCGAAAACAAGACCCAGGAAGTGGCAGCGGAAGCTGTCGAAGCTGCAGTTGAGGCTGCAGAGGAAGTTCAGGAGGTTAAGGAACCTCTTGAAGATGCGAAGAAGGATTTCATGGCAGCTGTCGATGAAACGCTGGTTCGCATCCGTCCCGGCCAGACCGTCACCGGAACCGTTGTGCAGATTACGGAAGACGAAGTCTGCGTTAACATCGGCTTCAAGTCTGACGGACTGATCAAGAAGACCGATCTTGCCCAGGAAGACGTCAAGCTCGGTGATGAGATTGAGGTTGAGGTCGTCAAGGTTAACGACGGCGAAGGCAACGTCATTCTTTCCCAGCGCAATATCGTCAACCGCAAGGCATGGGAAGCACTTATGGCCAAGAACGACGCCGGTGAGTACGTCGATGGCGTGGGCAAGGAAGCCGTCAAGGGCGGCCTGCTTGCTGATGTCGGCGGTGTTCGTGCCTTTGTGCCTGCTTCTCAGATCGCACCTCGCTATGTGGAGCGCATCGGCGACTTTGTTGGCAAGGAAATGAAGCTGAAGATCATCGAAGTCGATAAGCAGAAGAAGCGTATCGTCTGCAGCCGCAAGGCCGTGATTATCGAGGAAGCTGCTGCTCGCAAGAAGGAAGCATGGGATCGTCTTGAGGAAGGCTATATCATCCATGGTATCGTCCGTCGTCTGACCGATTTCGGTGCTTTCGTCGACGTGGGCGGTGTGGACGGTCTGGTGCATATCACCGACCTGAGTTGGGGCCGCATTAAGCATCCGAGCGAAGTTGTGAAGCCCGGTCAGGAAGTGGATGTGCAGATTCTTTCTTTGGACCGTGAGCGCGAGCGCATTCAGCTTGGTCTCAAGCAGCTTACACCCAAGCCCTGGGACAATGCTACGGAAAAGTATCCTGTTGGCGCGATCGTGGAAGGCAAGGTTGTCCGTATCACGACCTTTGGCGCTTTCGTGGAGCTCGAACCCGGCTTGGATGGTCTGGTCCATATTTCCCAGTGTGCACTCACCAAGATTGCCAAGGTTGAGGATGCTGTACAGGTGGGTGAGATCCGCCGCGTAAAGGTGCTCAATGTGGACACCGAGGCAAAGCGTATCTCCCTGAGCATCCGTCAGGTGCTGGAAGAGGAAGCTGAGGAAGTTTCCGGCGAGGAACTGGAGTTTGATGAGAACCAGCCTGTGGTTTCTCTGGACACTGATGAACCCGCAGCTGTAGTTGAGGAAGCCGCTGAGGCTGTTGAAGCTGTCGAAGAGATCGCAGAAGCGATTGAAGAAGCTGCTCCCGAAGCTTAAGTTCATACGTTGCACGCAAAAGAGTGGCTTCGGCCACTTTTTTGCGTGCATGGCAGGGAAAGGAGAGGTGCCCATGGGAAGATGTCTCATTATCGGAGCAATGTATGCAGGCGAATGGAGAACCCTTTTTCAGCCCACTCCCGGGGACCTTGTGATCTGTGCAGATGCGGGATATGCTCGCGCCTTGGAGCACGACATAGCACCGGACTTGGTGGTAGGAGACTTTGATTCCATGCCGATGCCACAGATTCCAGAGGAGCAAATCGTAAAGTTACCTGTACGGAAGGACGATACGGATACGCTGCGGTGCATTCGCGAGGGAAGAAAAAGAGGTTACCGCAAGTTCCATATTGCAGGTGGAATCGGCGGAAGGTTTGATCATACCTTTGCCAATCTACAGTGCCTTGCGGACTGTGCCGGGCATGGCGAAGAGGCCTGGCTCTATGACAGTAACAACAGGATGTGCATCTTATCTCCCGGAGCGTATTCGTTTAAACCGGAGGCCGAGGCTTATCTTTCCCTGTTTGCTTATACGGAGAAGGTGAGCGGGATATGTCTGCACGGAACAGAATGGGAATTGGAGGATGCAACGCTTACCCAGGATTATCCGCTGGGCTGCAGCAATTGGTTCAGAGACAGAGAAGTGGAACTGTCCTTTCGTGAAGGTCTTCTTCTGATGATTCTGGCATCCGATGGTGCGCAACATGGAAAAAACGGTCAATAAGGCACCAGGTATTTCCCTTGTTGCGCATGGAAGAATCTGCTACAATACGCCTAATCTTCATCAAGGAGGACCTGAAGTATGATTCAGATCGGTGAACTGATCCAGGAAGGTGATACCAAACGTATTTATGCCACCTCGGATCCCGACAAGGCGGTCGTATACTTCAAGGATGAGGCAATGGCTTACCACGGCCTGAAGCGGGGACGCATTCTCGGCAAGGGCGAAGTGAATAATCAGGTCTGCAAGACTTTTTTCAATATGCTCTCTGAACATCATATTCCGAATCATTTTCTGGAAGCGATTGATGCCAGGCAGAGCCTGATCTGGCGCTGTGAAATGATCCCGATCTCCGTGAAGGTGCGCAACCGTGTGGCGGGGACACTCGTGCAGCGCACCGGGCTTCCGCTGGGACTGAAGATGTCTCCGCCTGTGATTGAGTTCCTCTACAAGAATGCAGAACTGGATAACCCGCTCATCAACATCTCCCATATCCTTGCCATGAAGCTGGCAACCCATGAAGAGATGGACTATATAACGGATGTCTCGCTGCAGATTAACAAGCTGATTTCAGCGTATATGCATGACCTTGACATTGAGCTGATTGACTTCACTTTGGAGTTTGGTCGATACAAAGGAAGTGTGCTTGTTGCGGACGAGATTTCGCCGGACGTCGCCCGCTTCTGGGATGCAAAGACCCATGAGCCTCTGGACATTGACAGATTCCGCAGAGATATGGGAAATGCCGAGCAGGCTTACCAGGAACTGTTGCATCGCATGATGGGGATGGACGAATGATACGCAGGTTATTCGTTCTGTTTTTCTGTCTGCTGTGTATGGGTGCTGCTAAAGCAGAAGATGCAGTATTTACCGATCCCACCAGCGTAGTTTGGCCGCAGCTGAATTCGGAGGGGTTCCTTGATGAGGGGGAATACGTATACTTCAACTCGGAGCTTGGGCTGTACCGTTATGCTGGACAGGACTTGAAGATAGAGATTATCAGAAAGCAGACCACAAAACCCAAGCGTATTTGGTATGAAGCAGAAATCTTTGCTCGCGGAGAAGAGATTTTTCGCGCTATTCCCTACAGTACTACCAAGCGGATGACTTCACTGGCATATCCCTATAAAATTGCCCGACGCAATCAGACGGTATTTGCGATCAATGGTGATTTTGCGCACCTACGGATTTCCCAGAAGGCTCGGCCAGGCATTCTGCTTCGCGGAGGAGAGATTATCTCCGACAGAACGGGACAGAAAAATCGAAAGCTTTTCCCCAATCTGGACACATTAGCCATTCTTCCGGATGGTGATATGCAGGTATTCTGGTCAGATGAGATGGAAGCGGAAGCCTACCAGGAGATGGGAGCGGTGGATGTGCTTGCCTTCGGCCCCTTTCTAATCAGAGACGGAGAACTCAATGAGGTCGCCCTAAAGAAATACGGGACAGGGAGCGCACAGCGCACAGCCATCGGTATGGTGACGCCTGGACATTACTATGCCATCATGGTCGAGGGGCGGCACAAGCAGAGCACTGGTGCACCGATCCGGTTTGTGGCCGAGCGGCTCTTTAGTCTTGGCTGCAGTGTCGGCATGAATCTGGATGGCGGTCAAAGCTCGTGCATGGTATTCATGGGATATCAGATTTCAAAGATGGTGAATACCAGCGGAAACGTTGCCAGCGCACGCCGCAGTGCAGAGATCCTGGGGATTGGGACATCCGCTCTGGTTGCGGGGGATGAGGAACGCATGGCTGGACCGGACGTGGAAGGCATCTTAGGCTGGCAGGAAGAAAAATAAACCATATCGGCAAAGAAAATATGGAAATCATCCATTCTATGAGCGGTTCTGACCTTGCGGCCGCTTTGCAATAGTGGTAAAATCATATGGTGTGCCGACGAAAGCAACGGCACAGATCTACAGGAGGGGCTATCATGAGCTATACCTATCAGAGACTGAACGCAACAACAGGACGAATGAGTTTCGTCGTCGATGCAGAGACAATGCATGATGCTGCTCAGAAGGCATTTCTGCGCGAGCGCAAAAAGATCCGAATTCCGGGGTTTCGTCCGGGAAAAGCGCCGCGTTCTGTGATTGAGAGAATGTACGGTGAGAATCTTTTTTTGCAGTACGCTATGGATGATGTCGTAGAGGAATCCTTTACTTCGGCTATAGTCGATTTTAACGAGGATAGATACATCGGACAGCCTAAGGTAGCCAACGCGAAGCTCAATGATGACGATTCCTTCACCTTCGATGTGGATTTTGCGATTGTTCCGGATGTTGAACTGGGCGATTATCAGCATTTGGATGTGGAGCTGGAAGAAGAAGTCTACGATGAGAAGAACGTAGAGGCAGCTATTGCGCAGGACCTGAAAAACCATAAGCGCACTGAGGAGATAACTGATCGCGCCGCCCAGATGGACGACATTGCCAGTATTGACTATGCAGGCAGCGTTGACGGTGTTCCCTTTGAGGGCGGTACAGCAAATGGTTACGATCTTGTTCTTGGCAGCGGAAGCTTCATTCCGGGCTTTGAAGAGCAGGTGGTTGGCATGACCATCGGTGAAGAGAAAGATATCGATGTGACCTTCCCTGAGAATTATGCCCCGCAGCTTGCGGGTAAGGCCGCGGTATTCCACATCAAGCTCAACAGCCTGCACACGGAGGAAATTCCGGAGCTTACCGATGACTATGTTGCAGACACTACCGAGTTTTCCACGGTTGCAGAGTATCGCGCAGACCAGGAGGCAAAGGAACACAAGCGTATCGAAGTGGCCAATGACAATGCACGCAAGGATGCAGTGTTTGCCAAGGTTGTAGAGAACGCTAATGTTCAGGTACCCGATGCTCTTGTTGATGTGTATACCGAACAGATCACACAGAATTACAGCGCTCAGTTGAAGCGCTCTGGCATGACGCTTGATGAATATGTGAAGATGACCGGTATGGATAAGCAGCGGTTCATTCAACTTTATCTGCGTCCCGAAGGACAGGCACAGGCTGTATCGGAGCTTGTGATTAGTGCACTCATCAAGAAAGAGGATCCAGAAGTTACCGAGGAAATGCTTGATGCAAGGTTCGAAGAAATGGCAGAGGCCTACAACACACCTGCACAAACGCTCAAGGATAACTTTGCGAATCAGATCGACCAGATCAAGCATGACATCAAGGTGGATGTCATCCTGGATAAGCTGATTGCGAATGCCACTTTCCATGCACCTGCCAGCGAAGAGGATGTACCTGCTAATGAAGAGGTAGAAGCAGAAGAGGATAATCAGGACGAAAATACCTGATCGAGTTGAAACAAGATAGTGGGACAGGCGGTCGGACGATCATGTCCGGGCGCCTGTCTTTGTAAGTAAGGAGAAGCTATGGCACTGATACCTTATGTTGTTGAACAGACCAATCGTGGTGAGCGCTCTTACGATATTTATTCCCGCCTTCTGAAGGATCGTATCGTTTTTCTTTCCGGGGAAATTGACGATGCAGTGGCAGATACCGTGGTGGCACAGTTACTGTTTCTGGAAATGGAGGATCCTGAGGCGGATATCAACCTGTATATCAACAGTCCCGGAGGGTCTGTGACGGCCGGCATGGCGATTTATGATACCATGCAGTATATTCGTCCGCAGGTACGCACCGTATGTATTGGTATGGCTGCATCCATGGGCGCTTTTCTGCTCATGGCAGGGGAAAAGGGAAAGCGTCTCGCCCTGCCGAATGCAGAGGTGATGATTCATCAGCCGCTTGGCGGAGCCCAGGGGCAGGCAACGGATGTTGCGATCCGTGCAGAATGGCTGATGCGTACCAAGAAAAAGATGATTCAGATGATGGCGGATATGACCTCTCAGCCGCTGGATAAAGTCAGCCAGGATTGCGAGCGCGACTACTTCATGACTGCGCAGGAAGCGCTGGAATATCATATCATTGATGAGATTTATCAGCCGCGTGCGAAGAATGGCAAATAAGGAAGGGAAGGCCGGACATGGCAAGAGATGATTCCAGACTTATGCGGCGCTGCTCTTTTTGCGGCAAGACCCAAAACCAGGTCATGCATCTGGTGGCAGGTCCCAATAATGTCTTTATCTGTGACGAGTGTGTTGGACTATGCCAGAATATCATTTCCGGCAAGGAAGATAAGACCTACAGGCCAGGAAAAAGGGCAGGGCAGTATACTCCGGTAGAGATGAAGGCCATGCTCGATGAGTATGTGGTCGGGCAGGATGCGGCCAAGAGGGCCCTGTGTGTAGCGGTATACAACCACTATAAGCGGATCAGCCAGGAGGAAGCCAAGGATGATGTGGTTCTACAGAAATCCAACATCCTGATGATTGGGCCGACAGGATCGGGCAAAACCTATCTGGTACAGAATCTAGCAAGAATGCTGGATGTGCCCTTTGCCATTGCGGATGCAACCAGCCTGACGGAAGCCGGTTATGTGGGTGAGGACGTGGAAAATGTGCTTCTTCGCCTGATCCAGGCTGCAGATTTGGATGTAGAGAAAGCCCAAAGAGGCATTATCTACATCGATTAGATTGACAAGATTGCCCGCAAATCGGATAATCCTTCGATTACCCGCGATGTGAGCGGTGAAGGTGTACAACAGGCCCTGCTGAAAATGCTTGAGGGAACCATCGCTCAGGTTCCGCCGCAGGGAGGACGCAAGCATCCCAATCAGGAAACTATTCCGATTGATACCACCAATATCCTGTT
>JAFUZB010000246.1 GCA_017476845.1 Clostridia bacterium | reverse complement strand
GTTCAGATGAGGCCGAAGCCACCACCTCGCCAATAACATCGTTGGAGCTGGTAGTCACCCACTAGGCTTGCAGCTTTCACTTTCTCTGGAAGTAATTGATCACCGACCAGGGGTTGAAGATGTCGCTCTCCCCAAAACGATAGCCGTCATACCACTCGCAGAGCTCCCTGTATTTCCCACCTGCGCCATAGTAAGCGGCCATTTGCTTTACCTCGGCGTGAGTAAATCCGAAATACTCGCTGAAGCTGTCGTCCACAATGGAATAAACCGACAGATTGTTCAGCCCGCTGAATATGCTCTCCTTGGCCACCCGCAGAATACCGGTGAGAAAGCCAAAGGTCAGGTGGCTGTTGTCCTTCAGACCGCCGGAGAAGAGATTGCGCATGAACAGGATGACCTGATCGTAAAAGTCCCGCGTATGACCCTGTTGAATCGGCGTGTCATATTCATCAATAATAATAATGGGCGCAATTCTGTGATGCTCATGGAGCATTCTGGTCAAGGTCAGCAATGCGCTGGAAAGATCTATATCGCTTGCTGTGCGTTCCATGACGCGGCGGAAATACGCCTTGTCCACATCGTTGCAGACTTCCGAAGTCAACAGCTCAGCATGCCGAGCAAATTCGCTGCCGATGATCTCGGCCAGCTTCTGAAGCGTTTCCTGCCAGGTCTCGCATTTGATATCCTTGAAGCTGAGGAAAATTACCGGATATTTCCCCTGGTAGGCCTGATACTTCTCTCCCTGCTTCCAGATCGCCTTATCTTGGAAATAGATGGAGGTATCCTCGTCCGTTTTTTCGAAGAAGGTACGCAGCATGTCCATATTCAGCGTCTTACCGAAGCGCCGAGGGCGTGTGAATAAGGCGACCAATGGCCGCTCGTCAATGAGGTCGCGGATGAGTAACGTCTTATCCACATAGTAATAGTTGGAGACCGCGCTGCGATAATCCGAGACACCGATGGGGAGGGGCTTGCGCATATATGCTGCGGTGTTGGTTTTTGTATATGCACCTGTTTTGACGCGCCGATCGGCTGGCTTCGCTGTCCCAGCGGGGATGAACCAGCGATGCCCTGTTAATACGGCTCCGTCAATTCTGCCTTCCTTGCACAGCACCAGAACCCTACGCGGTGTCAGATTCCAATGCTCGGCCGCTTCTTTCACCGTGATCATCTCTGCCATAACAGTGACCTCCCCATAAAGTACAATTCCATTATACCTACTTCAAGAACAAAGTCCTACATAAAATGGGATTATTCTTTTTGTGAAGAGAGCCGCACATGCCCGCAATCTCCTCTTTATCTCCGTGAGCCCTTGCATGCATGTAACCTGAGATAATCGATCATCATTTGCCAAGGCTGAAAACAGTGCACCCCAATGGACCACCCCAATACCAAAAACCCGCCTGAAACCTACGCTTCAGACGGATTAGTGGTGGCACGGATGGGATTCGAATCCGCGTGTCTGAGTTGCCGACAAACTGATTTCGCGACAGCCCCATTGTGACGACTTCGATACTGCTCCAAGGTATATCCATCCCGATTTTCCCCTGGAAATTGGGGAAAATCAGGTGAGAAAGCAAGAGGTTGTCACCTTTTCCAGAGCCTGGGAAACCTTGAAGAACAAGAAATCTCGCCAGAGAGCATTCCAGGCAGCCAGATCGATTTCACAGGAAGACCGTTTCTTTCAGGATCTCCTCCCCGTTTTTCACTGCGCGCAAATAGCGGGCATATCTGTCCTTTGCTCCAGAAATCTGCTCCTGCGTAAGCTCCAGATGATACAGGCCCACACGCATTGCAACAAACCCATAGGTACGCTTCCACGCCTGTGCTACCTCTGTCGCCTTGTCGGACAATTCTCTGCTAGCACGGATCGCGCTGTCCGGGATAAAGTCAAAGAGGGCTTCACAGTAGGCAAAACTCTTCTGGACTGCGCTCATCACACTTTCGTCGTGTGCGCGGGTTTTCTCCGCTGCACCTGCCGCATCAAAATAGACGGTCCGCTGATAGAACCCCAGTAACTCCTTCCCATCCGCGAGCACATCCGCATCGCGCTGAAGAACAGTCAAGATCTTCTCCAGGAAGAAAAGATACACCTGCTTTTTCATGCGGTACTTTTCCTTTGGCGCAGCAAAGCGAATGGCATACCGGGCGCAGGTCAGCTCATTCTCCGCGTCATAGGAATCAATAGGATAGAGAAACTGAAAACACTGCATCGCAAGAAACCAGGCCTGACTGTTGCGCTCATCGCTTTCAAGTATCTCATCTGTCAACTGAAGGGCTGTTTTCCCGTCTTTTTCATAGAGCGCTGTCTGCGCCCGAATCAGCCTGTCGTCCATGACCGAATCTCTCCTTGGGTGCAAATGGAATGGGAGGGCTTCTCCGAAAGTGAGAAGTCCTCCCTGTGATTATACGAATCCGCTGTGTCCGGTAAAGTCTTACTTTTCCAGGAACTTGGCTACCGACTTGCCGCACTCACGGCCAAGCACGATTGCCATGGCCAGAGAAATGCCGGGGATGGGCGTGAAGTATTCGTTGCCGAAGCGGCGGCCGCAGGTGTTGCCGGAGGCATAGAGACCGGGGATCGGGTTCATCTCGGCATCCAGCACATTCTGCTCGCCGTCGGTGAGCAGACCGCCCATGGTAACCATGGTGGAACCGATGGTCGGGGTAGTCTTCACTGCAAAGAACGGTCCTTCATTGACGGGGAAGAGCACTTCCGCGTCACGGCCGAAATCGTCGTCGCGCTTGGCTTCGCACACTTCATTGTAGCGCTTCACAGAGGCGATGAAGTTGTCCTTCACCTCTCCTGTGAGTCCCAGGTTGTCAGCCAGCTCTTCAATGGTTTCACCGACAACATACTCGGGAGCCGCCATCATGGGGCCACCAGGTCCAGGTCCGCCAGGGCCTTCACCGTCGGGGCCACCCGCCATCACGGGAGCTTCCGTAGCTTCGGGTTCCACATAGGTTCCCTTGTACTTGGCATAGGCCGTATCCAGTTCCTCCTTGAAGGATTCCAGATTGCCGTTGAGCGGAGACCATGCGCCGTGCTGGGGTACCAGATGGCAACGATACTCGGGGAAGTTCTTGTCGAACACGACGTAGAAGGCGTCACGGTTCATGAACAGCGTGGCACGGCCACGGTGCTCAATGGTGCCATAGAACTCGTTGCAGAAGCGCTTGCCGTTATGATCCAGCCACAGGGCCTGCGGCATGGTAGCCTGCACAGAGGCAGAGGGAGAATAGTGCTTCATGTTCATGCCGGGGATACCCCAGGTCTCGAGATGCCCGCCGGCCCAGTAACCCATACGGATGCCCTGGCCGTCATGGTCCATCATTGCGGAGAGCGCATCGCCGTTCTTTTCGATGAAGCAGCCCTTGATGTCATTGAAGAAGTAATTCATCATCTCGCTGTTGGAGCCCATGCCGCCGGTGGCAAGCACAGCCGCCTTACAGTTGATCTTGATGTAACCGGTATCGGTCTTGCCGACCACGCCAGATACAGCGCCATCCTTCATGATGACATAGTAGGCGCTGGTGCCAAAGAGAATCTTGGCGCCGTGATCCTCGGCCACCTTGCGGTTGTAGCCCTGGATTCGGGTCTGATTGCATCCGCCGTAGAAGGAGCAGACAGACGGCCAGAACTTGAGCTGACCCACCTGACGCAGCTGGCCTTCCGCCTCGGGGAAGTAGGCCGTGGTCATGGTGTCGAAGTCCTCATCGGTCAGTTCGGACAGATACCAGTTGCTGTTCGCTTCACTGTTCTGTGCAAACTTCATGATCAGCTCCTGGTTGGCCAGGTTGCCGGTGTTGAGCATGAAATTCTGATAGAATTCCACAGGATCAATGTGCGGCACACCGCGCTTTTGCAGGATCTCCGCATTCAGCGCAGCAAACTCATTGCCGATCGCCTGGTAGCTCTCTTCCTTCACCTTCTCGATGAGGATGACGTCCTTGCCCTCTTCGGCAAGCTCGCGGCAGGCAGTGATGCCGGCATAGCCGTGACCGCACACGCACACATCGGTGGTGTACTCGGCTTCGAACTCGGTGATCTCTTCAGGTGCCTTCATCCAAGAGGTGTAGGGCTCCTCGCCCACTTCTACCTCTTGGGTCACCTTCACCAGTTCCACGCCCTTGGCATCTGCGATACACTGGGCAGCAGCTTCCTTCACGGCATTGGAGGAAACAGTCGCCGCAGAGATGGTATCCACATCCGCAGACTGGGTGGCAAGGATGTCTGCAGCCATCTTTTCGCTCAGTTCGGCTACACGCTCCGGGGTTTCACCGGACACATCGATCACCACGTCAGTGATGGTCTCGGGATCAAAGGTCATGGTAACCGTTACGTCACCCATCATACCCTTTGCGCTGGCAGTATAGGTACCGGGGGTGTAGGTGCTTGTGCCTTCAGCAATGGAAGCCGCCGGTCCAAGAACCGTAGCTGCCGTTGCACCGGCTGCGCCGGCAAGAGCCTTCTTCAAAAAGCTTCTGCGAGTGATATCCTTCATGGTGAACATCCTCCTTTGGTTTTGCGCACTTGCGCTAGGACTGCTGTTATCATAAAGGCAGTTCAAGGAGGAGTAAAGATTTCCTGACCAACTGGTCGATTTTGCGACTAACTGGGCAAAGGAAAAAGGGGTCGCCCCCTTTTCTTACTGAATGTGCTCTACCAGCAGCTTGCCTGCCTTAAAGCGCACCGCCTTGCGGTCCGGAATCATCACATTTTCTCCGGTTCTGGGATTTCTTCCCATGCGGGCCTTGCGATCCCTGACCTCGAAGTTGCCGAAGCCGTAAATGTTCACGTCCTCACCCCGCGCCAGAGATTCGGTGATGGAGGTGAGAATCTTCTCCACCGCCTGTTCTGCCATACCCTGGCTCAGGCCAAGTGAGGCAACCCCTTTGATAAGATCCCTCTTTGTCATAATGTTTCCCTTCCCTTTTCATATAGTACACACCCGTCAGATGCATGAAATGTCCCTTGCATATGCGGTATCAAGTCAGCACCTTCCCAGTGTATGCCGACAGTTTTTGCTTCCCCTATCATGTTTCCCGATTTTCCGATTTCACGATTTCCCGATCTATTCGGAAAAAAGCGAGAGGGCCATGAGACCCTCTCCTGCTTACCAGAGCTCTACAAAGCCGGATTCTTCACCGTTCACCCAGTATGCACGGTTTTCATCCACGCGAACATAAATATGTTCGGCCGCTCCAACCTTTGCGATGATCTCTTCCGGAGTGATTTCACCGCCAAAAGCAGACTGAATCAGGACAACAGGCTTTGCAGCCTCAGTCTTCACCTCAGCAGCCTTCTTTTCAGTCTTCGCTGCCTTGGTCTTGGGTACCTGCTTGGTTTCGGGTTCGCTGACCTCCTTGGGGAGCTTCACCTCTACACCATACACTTCCTTGATCTTCGCAAGGACCTTTTCGCTCGGATTCTTCTCGCCCTTCTCATAGTAGGCGACGGATGCGGCACTCACACCAATGGACTTGGCGAAAGCAGCCTGAGAGAGTTTCTGCGCAGTGCGCAGTTCTTTGATGGTTTGCATTAACCATACCTCCTTGTACGGGAGGTGATTATACTCACCTGTTAACCTTTTGTCTACAGAAAAAAACAAAACGCGTGTGTCTTCACCGGTCCATACTGAGCACTTACGAATGCAGGACGTGTCCTCGCACACCCGGCTGGTGTGCACAGTGGAGTATCCACAAAATGATCATTCGTAAAACCGGCGCAGCCAACTATAGACCGCATCGCCTTCTTGCGCTATGATAGAGCCAGCACAAACACGAAAACCATGCATAGAGAGGAGGAAGCAGCAGGCAGGACGGCAACTTAATGAAGCGATGACCCAGCCCGCTGCACGGAACATGAAAATCGGTTTTATCGGCAATGGATGGCGAACCCAGGGCTACCTGCGCATTGTACGCCAGCTGCCCCAGTTATTCGAGATATCCGGCGTTCTATTTCGCAATCCCAAGAAGGCCGCAGCGTTCAGCCAAGAGCACCCTGAGGCTGCATATACAGATCTTGACGCCTTTTTGAGCGCAAAGCATGACATGATCATGCTCCTGCTCCCGCGACAGGTCATTCTTCCTTATATGGAAAAGATCCTCCGAGCCGGTTTCCCGCTCCTTGTGGAAACGCCGCCTGCGGATGGGATCGACCAATTGCAGGCAGTGTGGGATCTCCAAAACAAATATCACGCCAAGATCCAGGTAGCCGAACAGTATTTCTTGCAGCCCTATCACCAGGCCGTCTATGCCCTTGCACATCAGGGGGTATTGGGAGAGATCAGCAATCTTCGCATCGCCATGGTGCACGATTATCACGGCATCAGCCTCATGCGAAGGCTTCTTGGCGCTCAGGGAAAGACCTGCACCATCTCTGCCCAGGAGTTCTCCTTCCCTGTCCTCTTCCACTGTGGTCGCAACGGAATGGTTCCTGATGCCCAGGAAGTCATCAACGACAGACGGAAAACCGCCACCTTCGCCTTTTCCGATGGCAAGGTCGGTTTCTTCGACTTTGCAGATGAGCAATACTTCAATTACTTCCGGTCCCGTCATCTGAATATCCAAGGTGTCAAGGGCGAGATCAACGACTATGATGTCAGCTACTGGAACGGACATCTGCCCATCACAACCCGCCTGGAAAGACAGGATACAGGACGAGAATCCAACCTGGAAGGCTAATTTCACCGTGGGTTTACCTGGATGGGTGATTTTCTCTACACCAATCCCTTCGCCCAATACACCGAATCACGCCTTACCGATGATGAGATCGCCATGGGCAGCCTGCTCCTTGGCATGCAGAGGCTCATCACCACAGGCGAAGAAATCTATCCTTTGAAGGAAGCCCTCCAGGATACCTACCTTTATCTCAAAATGGACGAAGCGATTCGCACAGGAGAAAAAGTACAGACGACCCTTCAGTCCTGGGAAGTGTGAGGAAGTTCGACCTCTTCTTGGCTAAGGATGCAAACACATTAAAACCCCAAAGCTTATTGCTTTGGGGTTTTATGAGTGGCTCCGATTGGATTCGAACCAATGACACTCCGGGTATGAACTTTACTGTCAGTATTTCACACAAGTTCAGACCCTGCAACCAATAACACCCCAAGTTGCCAATAAAACAATAGCAAATTCGGTCTATTAAAAATCAAG
>JAFUZB010000245.1 GCA_017476845.1 Clostridia bacterium | reverse complement strand
TTACCTAACGCATGAGAGATTATACACCAATTGGTTATATTTGTAAAGGCCTAAAAGTAGGAAAAACCTTGATATTTCAGGGTTTCCCGCTTAGTTATTACCTAATGCGCTAAATGTTACCTAGTATTTACGGATTCTGTGTATCACTTCCCCGCTCACGGGGATCTCCCGGGCCTCCGGCGCCGTGCCGTACAGACACGCCTCCGCTGCCCCCTTCCAGTCTTGCCTCACCTTTTCCCAGGTCTCCGTCTCCGTAAATCCGATCTCAGGCAGTCTCAAGTGCATCGCATTGCCCCCCGCTTTCGCTCTTCTTCTCTGTCCGCGCCCCTGAAAAAACCTTTGATTTTTCAGGGCTTTTGCAGGACCCCACAACCTATTTCTCTTCCATGGACAACCGTGTTTTCCTGCAGTATAATCCCTGCGTCTCATCGCATGTAAGCGCTTACATGCACCCATCTCATGCAGACACGGAGGAATACCATGCATACTGACAAGGCAAAGCATCTTCAGATCGCCTATATTGGCGGCGGCTCGCGCGGCTGGGCCTGGGGCTTTATGGCCGACCTCGCCATGGACCCCGACATGTGCGGCGTTGTCCGGCTTTACGACATCGACAGAAGCGCGGCCGAGCGCAACGAGATCATCGGCAACCGCATGTCCGCACTGCCCGAGGCTGCCTCACGCTGGCAGTACACCGTTGTGGATTCCCTTAAGGAAGCCCTGACCGGTGCCGACTTTGTCGTCATCTCCATCCTGCCGGGCACCTTCCAGGAGATGCAGAGCGATGTCCATCTCCCCGAGCGCCTGGGGATCTATCAGCCGGTAGGCGATACGGTAGGTGCGGGCGGCTTTATGCGCGCCATGCGCACCATCCCCATGTACGTCCCCATCGCCGAGGGTATCCGGGACTTCTGCCCCGACGCCTGGGTCATCAACTACACCAACCCCATGTCCCTGTGCGTGCGCACCCTCTATGAGGTTTTCCCGGGCATCAAGGCCTTCGGCTGCTGCCATGAGGTCTTCGGCACCCAGAAGCTGCTGTGCGCCATGCTCGACAGTGAGCTTGGCATCAAGGGTGTCAAGCGTCAGGACCTCTATACCCAGGTCACCGGAATCAACCACTTCACGTGGCTGACCAAAGCCAGCTACAAGGACATCGACCTCATGCCCGTCTATGCGCGCTTTGCCGACAAATACTATGAGACAGGCTTCGACGAGGGAAACGACAACAACTGGCTCAACGCCTTCTTCCTGTGCAAGCACCGCGTCAAGTTCGACCTTTTCCGCCGCTACGGCGCCATCGCGGCCGCCGGCGACCGTCACCTTGCCGAGTTCACTGCACCCTGGTACACCCGCACTCCCGAGGAGGTCGCACAGTGGAAGTTCGGTCTGACCCCTGTCTCCTGGCGTCTTGAGGACCTTGACCGCCGCATGAAGCGCTCGGATGCCCTCATATCCGGGGAGGAGGAGGTTACGCTTCGTCCCAGCGGCGAGGAAGGTCATCTTCTGCTCAAGGCTGTCCTGGGCCTTGGCGACCTTGTCAGCAATGTCAACATTCCCAACCGTGGTCAGGTCCCGAACCTCCCCCTGGGCGCCGTGGTGGAAACCAACGCCTTCTTCGGGCTGGACCGCATTGAGCCCGTCTATGCAGGCCCCATGCCCTCCAATGTGCTCCCCCTGGTCGCACGCCATATCTACAATCAGGAGAACACCTTAAAGACCGCCCTGACCTGTGACAGGAAGCTCGGTCTTTCCACCTTCCTCAACGACCCGCAGCTCGCCTCCGTCTCCTTTGACGATGGCAAGAAGCTCTTTGACGATATGCTGGAAAATCAGCGCACTTACCTGCCCGAGGGCTGGTTCGCCTAAGCCACTTCAAAAACGCAGGGTCCCGACGCTCATGCCGGGACTCTGCGTTTCTGGTATACGCCTGTGTCTCTTTGGGACCAAAGCGCCTGTGGCGCGGACTGCTTGAGCGAAAAAAACAAGCAAGTGGAACGCGCTACTTTTTGTACACGCTCCTTGTAAACGCACAAGTCTCTGTATCATGATATGATTTTGGCAGGAGATCTGGAACATCTCCTGCCTTTGCTTTTACCCTGCCAACCATTTCCAGAAAGAAGGCGAGGCATCCTCATTATACAAAAGACACCATGCCAAATCAACCGAATAGTTCACGACGTAGAGGCGACGTAGAAGGGAAGGAATTGGTCAATCTTTCGAATACTGCTCAATGATCTCCCCAGTTTTGAATACGTATTGAATATCATCCATGCCGATTCCACGCTCTGAAAAGCGTTTTCGACCATGCTGGACTCGAAGCTGTGACCCCATCCATGTGAACGATGGGCTCTGAGGAATCAAGCGTATCCTGTACCAGCGCAACGGCTGAACCAAAGAACACCAAAATGCAAACGGCTCAATCGTTTGCGTCCGACTGGTAAGTTCAATGGAAAGTTTCCACTTTTAAGCATCCTGTAATGGAGGAATCGGAATCGTCAACCATTCGATGTTGCAGCTGCCTGCGTTGTTCCCTTTGGTCTGAATTGTACATCCAGAACCATCCCCATACCTTCAGCTAACCTTTGAAGCAGCTTAATGCTCGGGTTGCGCGTACCGTTTTCCAGCCGACTGATTTCTGTCTGGGCGATACCAGTTTTTTCTGCCAGTTGTTTCTGCGTCAGATTTTGGGAAGTGCGCGCTTCAATCATTGCTCTGATCACATTCATCTCTGGCTGAAACTCTTCATATGCTTTTGCAAAAGCCGGATCTTGCATTTTCTGTTTTCTATAATCCTTAAGATTCATCTCGCTCACCTGCTTCCTTCATTTTCGCTTTGAGCTTCTGTCTTTTCAGAAAATCATCTCTGTACTTCTTTGCCAGTTCGATCTCAAATAACCCGTCTTCCAGTGGCGATGTATATGGTTCACGTAGTGAAAACCCTTTCTCTTCCAGAATTTCCATCAAGCCAACCATCTTCGCACTCATCTTGGGTTCGAGAGAATCCAAAAAATCCTGCGTCGGTATCCTGCCTTCTTCTGTTTCATAAAACTCTACCTGAAACTGCATCTGCTCTCCACTTGCCGCTCGATTGCCTCCAGATTGCAGCTTAAATCTCTCAGGTACATTTTATGAGATATATCTCATTTTTTCAAGTTCTTTAATTGCGTTCAGCTTTAATAAAGGGTCTTTAGGACACCTACAAGAGTCGACACGGACGTCGGCTTGCTGACAGTAGGATGCCGCCCGAGCATGAATAAACAGCCCCGCAGGACGGGTTAAAACGCAGCACTAAGGCTACGCTGAATGCTGCAAGGAAACTGCTGTTTATTTCCCTGTGTGCCGTCCACAACACGCTCCCGCCTGCCCTGCGCCCACGGATTCATCTCAAGCAGCCCCTGGCTAAAGGTCATCGCAGCACCATCATTCTTCTGTGGAGCTCCGGAACAGATCATCCAGTGTGATCAGATGGATATGCGGATCTGTAAGCGCGGTGATCTCGCTGGTAAAGCCTGCTTTGGAAACCAGGTAATAATCGACCACATCATATGCGTCAAACAAGGAAGCACTCTCCTTAAGATGCGCCAGCATCCCCATGCTGAAAGGTACTTTCCTGTATTTGCACTCCACCACCAGCAGGTGGTTTTTGTTTCTTCCCAATCCTTCGGCCAAACCATCCAGCTCCACGGATCGGTTCAGTCTGGAATGCTCCACAATATAGTTGCGGATGGTACCGTAGTAGACGGGCAGATGGCCTTTCCGGTTCTGTTCCTCCATCCACATCAGTGCCACATCCTCAAAGGCGCGGGCAATAAAATCCATGATCCCCTCCTGGTCCTCGGCAAAAGCCGCATCCCCCAAGCCATTTTGAATCACATCGCGCTGATCAAAGATGAAGCGGTACCAAAAGCGCAGCAGGTTGTCACCGATGGCATAATAGTTGGTCTTTTTGTTCCGGATAAACGATTCCCGCTTCTCCAGTACCTGCATCGTAAGCAGGGACGAAAGATATTTTGCCACGTAGTTGTTTTCCACCCCTACGGCTTCGGCAATCTCTTTACTGAAGCGTTTGCCCATGGCGACAGAGCGGATAACCGAGTTGTACATGTTCTGATCGGAGACACCGGATGGCAGGATTTTCTCCGGCGCATCCAGCAGCGTGCCGTATTTGCTGTACAGCAGTCTTCGGACATTCTCCTGAAAAGAGAGCGCATGATTGATCATGCCAAGATAGTAGGGATGTGCGCCAAACAGCCCAAGGTACTGCGTCTGTACTTCCTGCGGAAGATCGGAAACAAACTGCCGCGCTTCGCCAAAAGGCATCTTCTCCAGATGAATCTGAAAGGTTGCCCGCTGATAGAGCGGATCATTCCGGTTGTTGAGCATTTCTTCCATGAACGAGACGTTGCTTCCAGAGAGAATCACCATGAGCTGTGCTTCACGGAATCGCCCATCCATATAGAACTGGAGAAGAGACAGGATGGCTTTGCTCTTTTGACAGAGATAGGCGATCTCATCGATGATCAGAATCAAACGCTGCTTTTTTGCGCAATCCACAATGCTGTCAAAGGCATCACTGAACGACAGATAGCTGACATGCTCATCCATGCCCTGCAATTTGCGCCACTCTCGGCTGAAGGCGATGAGATTGTCCTTCTCGTCTGCTTTTCTTGCCTGGAAGTAAAACGCGTGTTTTCCCTTGACAAATTCCTGCAGCATGGTGGTTTTTCCGATACGCCTTGTGCCATAGACCACGCCAAACTCAAATTGGCCGCTTTTCCACCGCTCTTCCAGTTCCATCAGCTCGGATGCTCTGCCGACAAACATGTGATTCACTCCTTTATCAACCCGAGAGTTGTCAACCCGCCGGTTGATAATCTTACATTAGCCTGCACGCATTGTTTTGTCAAGCCTGCATCACAAAGGGCTGCGGTTTCCCGCAGCCCTTCAGCTTTCTACCCCGTTTTCCCTTCCTGCCCTGTAGGCCTGAAGGACATCCATGAAGCCCTTCTTCTTGGGCTGACTGATGCGCAGCTCACTCCCATCGGAGAGCATCAGAGAATAGCCGCTCACCTGCCTGACATGCTGGAGATTGACCAGATAGCAGCTGTTGCACCGCCCGAAGCCCTTGTTCTGCAGCTCCTTCTCCAGACTGTTCAAGGTCCCGTACTGGCTGTAGGTGTTCTCCACCGTATGATAGGTCAGCTCGTGGTTCTGCACCTCGATATAGACGATATCGTCCAGATCCACCCTGGTCATTCCCATGAGCGTTGCAATCGTCAGCGCATTGTCACGGGCATGGTTGATCCGCTTCAAGGCGCGCGTGAGCTTGAGCGCAAAGTCATAGTAATTGACCGGCTTGACGATATAGTCCAGTGCGGAAACACCGTAGCCTGCAATCGCATACTGGGTAAGATTGGTGACAAAGACGAGCAGCACCTTCTCGTCCAGCACCCGAAGCCGTCTGGCGGCCTCCATGCCGTTCATGTTCGGCATCTGGATATCCATGTAGATCAGGTCATAGTCAGCGGAATAGTTGTCCAGAAACAGCAGAGGATGCTCAAAGTGCCGGATATGGAACTGTGTTCCGTTCTCCCGGGAAAAGCGCTCCAGAAACTCTGTCAGGGTATCCGCCGCCTGCTTTTCGTCCTCGACAATCGCGATGCGCACTGCCATATACGGTCACCTCCCGGAATCAAAGATAGGTCGGGAAGTACTCTAGCACACGGCGCCTGCCCCGCATAGGGAAATCACGTAACCTCGCCCTGCAGCAGCGTAACCTAAGCCGCGCCGGGGAGATGCGCTGCCATGGGAATGGACAGATGCAGGGTGTAGATTCCCTGCTTGGCCTCGATCTCCATGCTGCCGCCGTACTGCTCGGCAATATACCGCATGCTCATCGTACCAAAGCCGTGATGCTCCCGGTCTGCCTTGCTGGTCTGGGGATTATCTCCGGTAAAGCGGAGCACACCGGAGTAGTAGTTGGTGATCTCGATTTCCGCCCTACCCTCCGCCTTTTCCACCGTGACGGAGATCACGCGCATCCCGGGATCCTCCAGTTGCCGCACAGCCTCCATGGCGTTCCCGATGGCGTTGTTGAACAGGGCATATACATGGCGCGTGCGCATAAAGGACACCGCACTTCCGTCCGCCATACACGTGAGCGTAATCCCCTCCTGACGCGCGCTGAGCTGATGAAGGTACAGCACCACATCCAGCGCTTCGCACCCGGTGCGGATATTATGATCATAGATCTCCATGGCTTCCTGGAGCTCAGCGATCTCCCGGTCAGTCAGCCGTCCCGAGAAGTCCGCCAGCTGGTGCTTCAGATCATGGCAGTGCATGTTGATGATGTCGATGTTCTCCTTCATCTGCTCATACTGCTTGCGCTCCTCTGCCATGACATGCTCCATCACCTTCAGCTCCTCCTGGGCACGGGAGCGGAATTCCAGACCCGCATACTGAAGAAGAATGAACACCGCAACGCTCAGGGCAAAGCCGCGTGAGCACAGGAAGAGCACCAGGCTCTCATCGCGGTAATGGCTGCTGATGCTCCCCAGCCCCGCAAGGATGAGGAGCGTGGCAAGGGCGAGGCAGGTACTCCGTTTTCTGTCGATGCTCTCATAGGTTCGCGGTTTCCGCCCGCCCACGAGGCGGTAGAGCAGATAATAGAGAAGGAAGTGCACCGCCATATAGATCAGCTCATTGGCCTGTATCCCGAGTGTTTCCATAAAGGGAAAGAGACTGACCGTCGCGTGCGAGTCCATCCCGAAGGCCGCCTGCATGGCGGGATAAACGGCTCCCACGATCTCCTTGACCGCAATCTGCGTACACCAGTTTTTCACAAGCAGTGTCCAGTCCTCGTCAAAGCAGAAGATCATGAGCGGAAGCATGGAAGTGTACTGGAGAAGCGTCACGCACAGCCGCGCAGGGAGCCCCTCCGATCTGGTCCGCACCATCCCGCCCGCTGCGATGAACATGCCGCACAGCAGCGCTCCCAGAAGCACACGCACAGGAAAATGTCGCCTGCGCTGCAGACGAAAACAGAACAGTATGCATACCATGACATACTGAAGCTCGTTGTAGAGTAGAATCACAAACTGATACGCGCCTGCGCCCATCAGTCCAATCAACAAATCCGACATAGATATACCGCCTCATCAGGTTGTCTGATTATACCCCTGTACTTTTTGCACGGTCAAGGCGCGCAAACGGCGTATCCTCCGCATTTTTTAGGTTACGCGCCCGGAAAGCGAGGTTACGCGATATCCCTTGTCCGCCTCTCCCTCCTCTGCTAGCATGCGACCATCGGCCGGAAACATACCGGTCAGGACAAATAACAGGAGGCTGTATCCATGAAAAAGTTTGTTGCTCTCGTGCTCGCTCTCGCTCTTTGCACCGCTCTGGTGCTCTCCGCTTCCGCTGAGGCCACCTATGTCAAGAAGTACTCCACCGACGAGATCACCCAGAACACCTTCCACAACGGTTTTGTGACCGCCCTGGGCGCCGTTGAGGTGAACACCCTGACCCTGAACGATGACGGCACCTATGTGTACGTCAAGGAACTGCACAATGAAGACGAAAACGGCAATGTCGTCGAGGGCACCGAAGAGACTCCCGCTCTCCAGGTGACTTACACCTTCCAGGGCGTATACACCCAGGATGGCGACACCGTCGTGCTCTCCTTCCCCACCGCTGTCTCCTTCTCCGAGAACTGGGGCAACCTGGCTGCCATGGGTTACTTCCTCAACTCCGAGGGTGAAGCCACCTTTGCCGATGACGAAATCTCCGGCGACAACGTGCAGTGCAAGGAAGATGAAGGCCACGTAGCCTTCGACCTGTTCGAGAGCCCCTATCTCTCTGATGTGCTGACCACCTCCCAGTCCGGTTTTGACGCCGAGGAGACCGTTGTCACCCTGACCCTCTCCGGCGACAGCTTCGACTACGTCATCGTGAACTCTGACGACGACTGATCTGATCTGCTTGTGATCTGTCCCTGGCGGGGAGGGAGCTGCTCCCTTCCCGCTTCCTTTGTCCATGCTTATCCATGTTAAGGAGGCGCTCCCATGTCCAAGCAACGCATGTCCAAGAAAACCTATCTGACGCTGTGGACCGTCATCTTTGTCTTCATCCTCGGCGCCGTCGGCTTTGGCAACTATGAGGCCCTGAAGTGGGACTCCGCACTCACCCTGTTCTTCGGCGAGGTCGGCGCACAGCAGACCGCAGAGGGCCAGGAGGGCGATAGCATCTACTTCCCCAGCGATTTCAAGTCCGCCCAGGAGCGGCTTGCCCACTCCGAGGACATTGCCGCGCGCATCACTTCCGAGGGTGCCGTGCTGCTGAAGAACAACGGCGCGCTCCCGCTCGCCTCCGGCAAGGTCAGCCTCCTTGGCATCGACAACAAGACCAACACGCTCAAGAGCGCATTGGAGGCGGAGGGGTTCACCGTCAACCCCGTGCTCGCCGACTTCTACGCTCAGTCGCAGCATGAGAGCGGTGTGCGCGGTCTCTCCGCCGGCAACGGCTCCGAGACCGGCTCCTGGATCATCGACGAGGTGCCCCAGAGCGAGTACACCGACGCGGTGAAGGCCAGCTACAAGGACTATAACGATGCTGCCATCGTCGTCCTCAAGCGCACCGGTGCCGAGGGCAATGATCTGCCCTACGACATGAGCCGCTACGGCGGAAGCGCGGACGAAAACTACCTCGAGCTCAACCAGGCAGAGAAGGACCTGTTCCTCTCCGCCGCGGAAAACTTCGAGAGCATCATCGTGCTCATTGACTCCGCCAACCCCATGCAGATGGATTTCGTGGACCAGGAAGCCTACGGCATTGACGCCGTGCTCTGGTATGCCCGCGTCCCCTACGGTCCCATCGCCGAGCTCATCACCGGCAAGCAGAACCCCAGCGGACGTACCGTGGACACCTATGTCTACGACAATCTCTCCTCCGCCGCCATGCAGAACTTCGGCGACTTCCGCTATGTCAACAGCGATGGGACGCTCACCGGCTATTCCTACGTGAACTATGCCGAGGGCATCTATGTCGGCTACAAGTACTATGAGACCCGCTATGAGGACGCCGTCATGGGCACCGGTCATGCCGGAGACTACGACTACGCCTCCACGGTGGTCTATCCCTTCGGCTACGGCCTGTCCTACACCACCTTTGAATGGTCCGACTTCAAGGTGAGTGAAAAGGACGGCGTCTACACCGCATCCGTGACCGTCAAGAACACCGGCAGCACCGCCGGCAAGGATGTCGTTGAGTTCTACGTCCAGTCCCCCTACCTTCCCGGCGGCACCGAGAAGGCCGCTGTGAGCCTCATCCAGTACGGCAAGACCTCGCTTCTGGAGAGCGGCAAGAGCGAGACCGTCACAGTCTCCTTTACCGAACAGGACCTGGCAAGCTATGACGATGTCAACGCCCGCACCTATGTCCTGGATGCCGGCGACTGGTACTTTACCGCCGCCCGCAATGCCCATGACGCCGTCAACCAGGTGCTCTCCGCCAAGGGCTACTCCGTATCCGACGGCATGACGGCAGACGGGAACACCGCGCTCACCTACAAGGAGACGCGCAGCGAGCAAAAGCTGCTTTCTGTCTCCGCCGCCACCGGAAACGAAATCACCAACAAGCTCGACGGCATCATCCGCGCAGAGGAAGCCGTCTATCTCTCCCGCTCCGACTGGTCCGTTTTGGACAATCTGGGGCTCCGCTATGCCAACACCACCGCTCCCGGCGCCAGCCGCGTAGGCAATGCAAGCGGCGATACCCCCGCATGGGTGGCCAGCGAGGACATCCTCCGCAAGCTTGCCCTGACCGGTGTGGAGGCAGCCCTCAATCCCAACGATTTCTCGGATGAAGCCAAGTATCCGGGCAAGGATGCCTACACTTACGGCGCAGAGAACGGCATCGCCCTGGTGCAGATGATGGGCCTGGATTATGACGATCCCAAGTGGGACGATCTCCTGGACGAGCTCAAGCTTTCGGAGATGCACGCCCTGTTCAACAAGTCCGGCTGGGGCTCCACGGCCGTGGAGGCCATCGGCAAGCCGAAGACGCTGGAGTTTGACGCCCCGCACGGCATCGCCAACTTCCTCACCGACGAAGTCATCTACGGTTATCCCAGTGCCACCCAGCTCGCCGCCACCTGGAACCAGGAACTGCAGCATGAGTACGGCATCACCATCGGCAACGACGCCGTTGCCTCCGGCACCTCCGGCTGGTATGCCCCGGGCATCAACATCCACCGCACCCCCTTCGGTGCCCGCAACTATGAGTACTATTCCGAGGACGCCGTGCTCACCGGTCTTTGCGCAGCCAATGTGTGCGAGGGTACCGAGAGCAAGGGCATGCACGCCTACATCAAGCACTTTGTCATGAACGATGCCGATACCAACCGCGCCGCCAACGGCTGCGTGGCCGTCTACGGTACCGAGCAGGCCGCCCGCGAAATCTACCTCAAGCCATTCCAGTACTCCATCGAAAAGGGCAATGCCCAGGGCATCATGCTCACCATGTGCCGCGTGGGCTGGCAGTACACCTACGGCAGCTATCCGCTCATGACAGACATCTGCCGCAACGAGTTCGGCTTCAACGGCTGCTACATCACCGACTACACCACCACCATGAAGGGCGCTGGCTCTGACATGTATCTGGCTGCCGGCGGCAACCTCGTGCATGCCACCGCCGAGCAGACCCTCTCCGACGTCAAGTCCGGCTGGTGCCGCGCACTCATCCGTGACGCCGTCCACTCCATCCTCTACAATACCGCCAACTCCCTGGCCATGAACGGCATTGAGGGCGGCGAAAAGGCAAAGACCGGTGCTGTCTCCGGCGGTTTCCCGATCTACAAGATTGCACTTTACGCCTTTGACGCGATCGTCCTGCTTCTGCTCCTCATCGGCATGATCCGTGTCTACAGCAAGTGCCGCATGACAGAATCGCAGTTCCAGAGCCGCAAGCGCATGAGCAAGAAGGGCAAGCGGATCCTCTATATCGTACTTGCCATGATCGTGATCGCCATTGCACTCATCTTCTATCTCTGGGCATGGCCCCTCCTGGTCAAAGCTTTCAAGATCTGACAAACGCGGGCTTCACTGCATGCAGTGAAGCCCTTTCCCGCATATTCCCGCAAAGGAGGTCCCCTCATGCGTTTTCGCCTATCCCTCTCCCTTCTCCTCACCTGCTGTCTCCTTTTTTCCTCCCTGCCCGTATGCGCAATCTCGCAGTCCCTTCTCTCCGATCCCTTTATCCTGGACCTGGAGAGCCGCTACATTGATCCCGACCGCGCAAACGCGACCGAGGTGCGCTGGTGGATGGCGGAAGGAGCGCACACCGACGAGACCATCCTTGAGGAAATCCAGGCCATGTATGACGCAGGTTTTCGCGGCATGGAGCTGTGCGAGCAGACCGATGACCAGGTCAGTGAATCCGACTTCGGTTACGGCACAGACCAGTGGGACCACGATCTCAAGCTCGCGCTGAACAAGGCGCTGGACCTTGGTATGACCGTCTCCCTCACCTCCGGCACCAACTGGGCAACCGCCAACATTCCCGGGCTGGATCCCCAGTCCCAGGCCGCAAGCCAGGTGGTGATTCTCCTGGAGGAATACCTGAAGACCGGAAAGAGCCGCTCCGGCTCGATCCCCATGGAGAAAAAGGCCGGTGTCAAGGTCACGCCGCTGGAGGAGACAGCACAGCTCATCGGGGTGTATGCCCTGCGCCAGACCACCTCCAACAAGGCCGATCCCATCCGCTTCGACGCTGCCTCCGTACAGGATCTGACCTCTTCCCTTGTACTTGGCGACGATGGCCGCTACACCCTGGAATGGGCCGTGCCTGACGAGAGCAACTGGCGCATCTTTTACTACTGGCAGCAGGGCGCCGCGCAGGCCTCCCATCCCGCCGCCGAGAGCGCCTACTGCATCAACTACTTTGACCGCGCAGGCGTCGATGCGCTGCGCGCTTACTGGGAAGCGCACATTCTCGATGACGAGGCCCTCAACGAAAAGATCCGCCAGGGCGACGTGCAAGTCTTCATGGATTCCCTGGAGATCGATCTCAGGGATGGTGTTGCCTTCTGGGCCTCCGACATGGCCGATGCCTTCCTCGCGCGCAAGGGCTATGACATCCGTCCTTATCTCTTCCTCACCCAGGGGCTGCCCGAGCTCACCGCCTGGAAGCTTTCGCAGTACGGAAGCTACGCGCTTGCGGAGGAGGACGGCGACACCCTGCGCATCCTCAATGACCTCTTTGATGTGCAAACGCAGCTCTACATGGAGCGTATGCTCACCCCGCTGCGCGACTGGCTGCACACCTACGGCATACAGACCCGCGCACAGATCAGCTACGGCAGACATCTGGAGATCTCCGAGCCGATCCTCGCCGTCGATTATCCTGAGGCCGAGAACCTCAACCAGAACAACCAGGTCGACATCTACCGTCTCTGGACGGGCGGAGCCAAGCTCCAAAACAAGGTACTCTCCTCGGAGACCGGCGCTGTGGGCGGCCACAACTATACCCTGCAGGATCATCTGATGGAGGCCTACACGCTGTATGCCGCCGGCTTCCAGCGCATCATCTGGCACGTATGGTCCTCCCGCTTCGGTCCCGGAGAAACCGAAAACTGGCCCGGCTACAAAGTGCCCGGCGTTGTCTTCCATTCTTTCTACACCTTCGGGCAGGGCGAGCCCTCCTTTACAGCCTATCCTGCCTTCAACCGCCATCTTGCGCGCGTTCAGCAGCTGCTGCGCGAGGGCGTGAGCCGCACTGACATCGGCATGCCGTATCTGCGGTATGATCAGAACCTGCCCGTCAACGGCGATCCTACGGGCGAAAACTGGCTCTACAACCACACCACGGCACTCTTCCCCTCCGCCTCCCTGCAGGAAGCCGGCTACACCTACGACTACTTCAGCCCCGCCTTCCTGGAGAGTGAGGATGCCGTTCTTGACACCCGGACCATGACCCTGGAGAAGAGTGGCTACAAGGCTCTGGTCCTCTTCCAGAACGTGCTGACTGTGCAGGGCGCGCAGCGCATTCTTTCCCTTGCCTCCCAGGGCTTCCCGGTAGTCATCGTGGACGGCGCAGCGGAACATACCCCCTATCTGGACGGCAACGATGCGCTTCTTAGAGAGACCCTCTCCGAGCTCGCTGCGCTCCCCAGTGTGCGCCGGGTTGCGCATGCAGGCGACGTCATCACCGCCCTCACCGAGCTTGGGATCGTGCCCTATGCCGGGTTTACCGAAGCGAACCGCCAGCTGCTGACTCAGACAAGGCGGGACGGGGACACCGAATACCTGTACGTCTACAACTACTGCGACGCCTCCTACATTCCATCCCACACCGAAGGGGCTACCGACACGCATGGGACCGTCATCTCCACGGAGCTTGCCGTCGAAGGCCTCTGGGAACCCTATCAGATCGATGCCTGGAGCGGAAAGGCGAACGCCATCGGAAGCTATACCCACGAAAACGGCATCACCCGTTTCCCCCTGACGCTGGATTATGGCGACATCGCGCTGTTTGCCCTGAAATCCTCCGGGGACGACAAGCTGCACGCCACCCTCGCCGATACGCAGATCCGCTATCTCGAGGATGGCACGCTCTGTGCCGTGTGCACGCAAGAGGGCGAACACAGCGTGACCCTCTCAGACGGCACTGTGCAGACCGTAAACGCCCATGTACCCGAGGCGCAGGAGATCACCGGCTGGGATATCCGCATTTTCTCACGTGCACCCGGCAGTGAGCGAGAAACACGCACCGAGACTCTCCTTGGAAAGACGGTCACGGAATCCGTCCGCACAACCGACATCACCGAAATCTCCCTCACCACAGACGCGCTTGCTTCCTGGAAGGAGCTTCCGGGAGTGGGCGAGGATATCATCGGAACAGCGGTCTATACCTCCGCCTTCACCTGGGAGGGCAGCGCTGACGGTGCCTTCCTCTCCTTCGGTCACTACACGGACAGCTACCCGATCGTAGAAGCCATGCAGGTATATATCAACGGACAGCCAACGGGCGACCTGAGCATGACCTGTCCTGTGATCGACATTTCACCCTACCTTGTACAGGGCACCAATCAGATCGAGCTGCATTACGAGAGTAATCTGAGCAACCTTCTCGGTGACACGGTTCCCGCCGGCTGGTGGCAGTACCACACCGAAAAGCACGCCTACGGGCCGCGCAGTGCCCATCTGATCCCCTACGTCATCCTGCCTCTGGAATAAACCACTGCAAAAAGCAGGCGCTGTGGACACCCTGTCCACAGCGCCTGCTTCATTACATATGCCATCTCAGTCCACGGTGCTTCCGGCATAGCGGAGAATAAAGGGATCATTGACATCCCCGCTGCCCGACACCACTTCCACCTTCGTCAGATCCAGTCTGGCGGCGGGACGCACACCCACATTGGGGCGGATCCAGCCTGCCCAGGACAGATGTCCGTTGATACCCACGATCTGCAGCCGCCTCTCGCCCGGACGCATGGTACTCGTCCAGTAGCAGGAGCCTACATAGCCATCCTCATAGGTCGTCATCTTCGTGGACCAATCGTACATCTTCTTATCCTTCACATAGGGGGTAACCTGCGCGATACGGCTCTTATTGGGCTGCGTACTGTTCTTTTTGGTAAATCCGTAATCGGTGCGCGCCCATTCCTCGGTGGGCATGGTAAAGAGCTTGCCGCTTCCGCTGTCCACAAAGGCCTCACCGATCGGATCCTCCCCGATGAGCACGGGATACATGACCGTGGCAAACCACTGCGGCATCTCGGTCTCCTCCACGCTTTCCAGCTTCGGAAGGCGGCTCTTATGCTTATATTCCTTGTAATAATCGTAATCTTTCTTGTTATCCATGGGATAGGGCTGGCACAGATCGATTACGTACTCGGTGATCATCAGGGCCTTATTATCCTCCACAAACAGCACGCGCCACAGGACAGGTGCCATCGCCCCATCCTTCTCATACATATACTCGCCCACCTGGAGATACTGCCAGCCCGCTTCCTTATCCCAGCTTCGAATGGGCGTATCGACCACCTCTTCGACCTTTTCTGGTGTCGCAGCCGGGATCTGAATAGTCAGCACATCCTCGGCCAAAGCGGCCGGCACAAGCAGCAGGAACACAAGCAGCAGCGAAAGCAATCGGGACACCGTCAAAACTCCTCTCCTCCCCCGCACTGTGTGCGGGAAGCCCTGTAAGAATAATCTCTTTCCTGCAAGAATTCAAGGCAGATTCCCGCTTTGTGTTTTTCTTCACTTGTGCTACCCTTTCCTTGGACACCGAACGTGAGAAGGCGGGGAGCAACTATGGACAAGCTGGAGGTCCTGCGGAAATACTTCGGACATCAGAGTTTCCGGGAAGGACAGGATGTACTGATCGATCATCTGCTCAAAGGGGATGATATACTCGGCATCATGCCCACAGGTGGCGGTAAATCCATATGCTACCAGGTGCCCGCTCTCTTGCTCCCGGGTATCACCCTCGTCATCTCCCCGCTCATCTCCCTCATGATCGACCAGGTATCTGCACTCAATGCCAGCGGTGTGCGCGCAGCCTACATCAATTCAACGCTCACCGACAGACAGATCGCCCGTGCACTGCAAAATGCGATCAAAGGG
>JAFUZB010000244.1 GCA_017476845.1 Clostridia bacterium | reverse complement strand
GGAACCTGCCATCATCTGCTTTTCGATCTCATAGCGGATGAGCACGTGCATGGGAAAGGTGAGTTCATCGGCCTCGGTGCGCACCAGGGAGGGCGTAGCGATGTTGATGGCGCGGTACCAGTCCTCTGCGGTGACAGCGCGCAGCTGCTCGGGGAAGAGCTCCCTGGCCACTTCGAACACGGCCGCGGAGAAGGGGCGGGAGCGGCCGATCAGGTTCTCGTAGAAACGGCTCTGGCTCTCGTGGATGCCCATGCTGGAGCCGCCGGCGAGGCGCGTGAATTGGAGCGCGTCATCCACGCCCAGCTCGTAGAGCGCGTGTCCGCCCTCGTGAATGACCGAGTAGAGCGAGGAGACGGGATCGTCGGCATGGTAGTTGGTGGTGATGCGCACATCCCACTTGTTGACACCGTCGGTAAAGGGATGCTCGGTCTCGGCGATGGAGCAGCACTCCCGGTCTATGCCCATCATGGCCATGAGCCTATCGGAAAAGACGCGCTGCAGGTGCAGCGGATAGTCTGCATGCAGGAAGGCGCTCTCCGGCTGCGGCTTGGAGGCGACAGCCTGGATGACTGGGGTCAGTTCATCGCGGAGGAGTCCGAAGAACACATCCAGATCCTTCATGCAGGCACCCTTCTCAAAGGTGTCCAGGAGGACATCGTAGGGCGCGCGGCTCGGATCCTTGCGGGAGCCCAGCGTGCGGCAATAGGCGATGATCTTCTCAAGATACGGCGCAAAGAGGGCATAGTCGCTCTTTTCCTTGGCCTCGTGCCAGACGGTCTGCGCTTCGGTGAGCATCTCGGAATTGGCGACATACTCTTCCTTGCTGAAGAGGAGCATGTCCTCCAGATCGTCATGGAAGAGCTCGGCCAGGCGGTAGAGCACGGGATCGGCCTGCTCCTTGGCCTGGAGCACGGTGTCAATGGCCTCGGGAAGGGCGGGATCCGAGATCGCCTCATAGTCCAGACCGCTCAGGTAGCCCATGGTCTTGGCGCGGCCCTTCCAGGACTGGCGGGGCGCGGCTGTCTGGCCGTCGCAGGAGAGAATGGCTAGCGCATGCTGGATGGCATAGCGCTTTTCGTCATAGCTGTGCAGCACATCGGCTGCCTGCTGAATCGTCATATGTATTCACCTCAAAGTATTCTTGTATTGTCAACCGGAAAGCATTGTAGCATGCCGGGCAGGGGAAGGCAATGTGCATGCGTTTACGAAGGGCTTTTCCCGGTTTGCAGCGCTTCAAGAACGAGTGTCTGCAGGGGCAGCAGATGCTTTCCCGGATAAGTGGCGCGGTAGCGGTCAAGTAGAGAGGCGCGCACGCCCAAAGGCAGGGCCGCAAGGGCGGGAAGGAGATGGCGCTGGGCTGCGATCTGGGTATAGACGGCGTATCCCGGGAGGCCGGAGCGCGAAGGGGCAAAGAGGATAAGGTCGATACAGTCCATGTATTCTGCCGCGTCCCCTGTCATCTCGCCTACCCGGGCGGCTACCTCGCGGTCAAAGCGGTCGTGCAGGGGAGCTTCGCCCGCGCCTTTGCCAAAGCCGAGAAAGCCCGCGAAGGGCGTGGTGTGTTCCTCCAGGGAGAGTACGTCCGTGCGGTACGCTTCGTATGTTTCCTTCAAGTTTTCATACACCGTCATGAAATCCCCTCCAAAAGCAAGAAAGCGGTGCGAAAAATCCGCACCGCTGACAGATCAGTTCTTTCGAATGGTGGTATCGCCGTCTACACAGTGAAAATATACGGTGTCGGGCTCGAGCACGACGCCGTCCTTGGCGAAGAGCTCATCGATGGTCAGGAACATGTAGCCGCGCTCCATGAGCGTCAGGCAGATCTGCCTGGCCGATTCGGGCGTATTGTCCTTGATGTCGTGGCAGAGGATGATATCCCCGTCCTGGATTTCCTTCTTCACGGTGCTGAGCACGGCGTTTGTCGACTTGCCGCGCCAGTCGTAGGTGTCCAGGCTCCACTGAATGTAGGGCCAGCCGACCTGCGCCTTGATCATCTCCGGATAGAGACCGTAGGGAACACGGTCATAGGTGGCAATGGTGCCGATGGCGGCAAGCATGGCGGTGTCGCACTTGGTTTTCATCGCCCGAAGGGCGGTGGCGCTCGACTTGGTGACCGTGCCGTGATGCCAGTTGTGATAGCCATGGGCATGACCCTCGTCATGCTCGCGCTGTACCAGGTCATCGTAGGCGGAAATCCGGTTGCCGACCACAAAGAAGGTACCGCGGCAGCCGACGGTCATCAGGCTCTGGAGCACCAGGGTGCTGTTGGTGCGCACGGGACCGTCGTCGAAAGTGAGCGCGACCGTCTGGTAGTAGGTGAGATTATCGGTCTCCGTCTGTGCCCGCGCTGTCATGTAGGGCCGGATGTCCGGGTACATGAGGGTGACCTCCATAAGGGTATAGTGCCCTGGATAGAGGAGATAGGCGGGATAGTGGAGCACCAGCGAGAGCCCGTGCAGGGAGAAGGGCGCGTCCAGGAGGCCTTCCACAGAGCAGAGCTCATCCAGGATGCCCTCATCCGGGATCTCCTCGGGGAAGTAGGCGGTCAGCTGGGTGCGGACGGCCTGGGCAAGGATCTGCCAGGCATCGCTGCCCAGGGGAAAGATATCCGAGAGCAGAATGCGCTCGCCGCTTGTCATGTCGTAGGTCCTGCTGGTGATCTCCTGCCCGGTCAGGTCCCTGTGGTAGGTGGTGCGCGCCTGAATGACAAAGCTCATCCAGGTAAGCCCTGTCCTGCTGTAGCGCACCTCCACATCCACGCGGCTGTTGGCATTGGCGCTGCTGCCCGCCTTGGGAAGGTCGGGCCCGAGACGCTCGGCATAGGCATCCTCAATGGACCGGATCTCATCGTCCACACTGTCCAATGCGGTGTCCACCGTCCAGATGCGGACCACGCTCTTATTGGCCTGCGTGGTGTCCACCTTGTCCATCTGTACCTTGTGGCATTCCTGGAGCGGTTCTGCGAAGGCCAGGGAGAGCGGGAGAATCAGCAGGAGGAGGGTAAGCGCAAACAGGGAAAGGTGCGAAGGCTTACGCATTGTCTTCGTCTTCTTCCGAGTCGGTGAGGGTGTCAAAGACGGACACATCAATCTCGTCCATGGCGTTGTAGATGTCGATGAGCTTGTTAAAGAGCTCCGTATCGTCCACCGTAACATAGGTGGCCTCGCCGCCCTCAATCTGGTCGACGCGCAGGATAAGGACATCGATCTCGTCATCCTCGGGGATTCCCTCAAAGGTCGCGCCCTCCGCCACGGGGGAGAGAAGCAGATAGTACTTGTCTTCGTATTCCACGGTGCTCAGGAAGGCAAAATCCTGTCGGACCCCGTTTTCGTCATGAAAGGTGATGATATCGTTTTCGTTCATGGATGTTTCCTCACTTTTCCTTGCGTTGTGCGTCCAAATAGGACTGCAGTATGATCGCGGCGGCCACCTTGTCCACATTGCGCTTGCGGTCCTTGCGCTGCATATGGTCCTCCAGAAGGGCTTCCTCGGCGGTCACGGTGGTCAGTCGCTCATCCTGATAATATACGGTGAGTCCGCTTTTTTCAAGCTGTGCGCAGAGGTCACGAACTTTTTTTGCCTGGAATCCCTCGCTCCCGTCCATGTTCAGAGGGAGCCCGGAAACCACAAGCGTGGTGTGATACCTGCGGCAGATGTCCAGGATCTTCCGGGTGTCGGGACCCCAGCCCACGCGGGTGATTACCTCCACTGGGCTTGCAATGAGGCCGGAAGCATCGCTGACGGCGACACCGATGCGCACGTCTCCGATATCCAGGCCCACGAGCTGCTCATTCATAGGCTACCTCCAGGCGCTGAACGTCCCGTCCGATGGCGGTCAGAGAGGGGGTGTGCGTGCAGAGGGACTGGGCAAGGTCGACGATCTCCTCGCAGGTGATCTTCTCCATCCGGGCGAGCGCGGTCTCGGGGGAGTAGCGGGTATTGCGCAGCATCAGGCTGTGCCCCATGGGCATCATGCGATTGCCGGGACTCTCCAGCCCCATGAGATAGCCGATGCGCATCATTTTCCGGCTCTGCTCAAGCTCCTCCTGGGTGATACCGTCCCGAGCGAGCCTTTTCATCTCCCGGTCCATCTCCTTGAGCACATTCAGAGCGTTCTCCGGTGAGGATGCCGCGTACAGGCAGAACTGGCCGCTTCCCTCCACGGGCGCATTGTAGCTATAGACGGTATAGGCCATGCCGAGCTCCTCGCGGATGCGCTGAAAGAGCCTGGCGGAGGCGGAACTGCCCAGGATGGCGGAGAGAAGATCCAAGGTGAGGTTTTCCTTCTTGCCGTAGGCAAACCCGGGATAGCCCAGGCAGAGATGGGTTTGCTCGGTATCGCGGTCCAAAAGCACCTTCTGCCCGTCCAGGGCAGTCAGGGACGGCAGCGGATCCAGGGCGGAAGTGCCGCTCCAGGCGCCGAATACGCGTTGGATGGTATCGCGAAGCTCCTGCTCGTCGTAGGCGCCGCATACGGCAATGACGCAGCGGTCGGGGGTGTAATGCGTTTCGCGGAAGCGCATGAGATCCGCAGGCAGATAGGCGGACACCTGCTCGCGCGATCCGAGGATCGGATGCTCCATGGGCGTTCCAGCGTACTGCGCACGGACCATATATTCGGCCACGAGGGACTCGGGATCGTCCTCGTCCATGGCGATCTCCTCGCAGATGACGCTGCGTTCTTTGATCATCTCCTCCTCGTTGAGTGCGGGATGGAGAATGAGATCGCCGATGAGGTCCAAGGTCTTGGAGAGGTCCTCGGAAATGACCTTGTTATGGTAGCAGGTGTGATCCTTGGAGGTGTAAGCGTTGAGCCGTCCGCCGAGCAGATCGGTCTCCAGGGCGATCTGGAGATTGGAGCGGCTCTCGGTGCCCTTGAAGGCCATGTGCTCCATAAAGTGGGCGAGGCCCTCCTCGTCTGGGGATTCCATCATGGAGCCCGTGTGGACAAAGACACCGACGGAGACGGTGGCAATAAAGGGGAGCGGCTCTGCGATGACGCGCAGGCCGTTATCGAGCGTCCAGGTTACAATGCGCTCGGGATGAAAAGCGTAAGGGGTATTCAATGCGTCCTCCCATGGGTGTGCATTCCAATGAAAAAGGCAAAAGCCCGCATGTACAGGCTTTTGCCTCTTATGTTACCTTATCTCTGGGGACGACCGTCGCGGCGCGGGGGACGGCTGCGGTTACCGCCATCGGTGCGGCGCGGCGCATCGGACTGGGTGTAGGTGATGTCGTTGCGGACGAGATTGATGCGGCCCTGCGCGTCGATCTCGGTGACCTTGACCTCGAGTTCATCGCCGATCTTCACGACGTCCTCGACCTTCTCCACGCGGTGATCGGCCAGCTTGGAGATATGGACCATGCCGTCCTTACCGGGTGCGAGCTCGACGAAGGCACCGAAGTTCATGATGCGAACGACCTTGCCCAGGTAGACCTCGCCGACCTCGATATCCTTGGCAATGCCCAGGATGATCTGCTTGGCCTTCTCGGCACCGTTGACATCGGGGGTAGCGATGAAGACATGACCGTCGTCCTCAATGTCGATCTTGGCACCGGTCTCCTCAATGATCTTGTTGATCATCTTTCCGCCGGGTCCAATGACATCGCGGATCTTGTCGGGGTTGATGGTGAACTGGATGATGCGCGGGGCATAGGGGCTGAGCTCCTCACGCGGCATGCCGATGGTGTCGAGCATGAGCTTGAGGATGTAGAGTCTGCCCTGCAGTGCCTGTTCCAGAGCGCGCTTGAGGATCACGCGGTCGATACCGGCGATCTTGATGTCCATCTGGATGGCGGTAATACCGTTCATGGTACCGGCTACCTTGAAGTCCATGTCGCCCAGGAAGTCTTCCAGGCCCTGGATATCGGTGAGCACGGCGACTTTGTCGGATTCGGTGTCCTTGATCAGGCCCATAGCCACACCGGCAACGGGGGCATGGATCGGAACACCTGCGTCCATCAGGGACAGGGTAGATCCGCACACGGAGGCCATGGAGGAAGAACCGTTGGAGGAGAGGATCTCGCTGACCAGACGCAGCGCATAGGGGAACTCCTCGGTGGTGGGGATGACAGGCAGGAGCGCGCGCTCTGCCAGGGCGCCGTGACCGATCTCGCGGCGGCCGGGGCTCTTGAGACGTCCGGCCTCACCGGTGGCATACGGCGGCATATTGTACTGATGGATATAGCGCTTGAAATCCTCGGTGCTCAGTCCGTCCAGGGTCTGGCCCTCGGAGAGCGGTCCCAGGGTGGTCACGGTGAGCGCCTGGGTCTGACCGCGGGTGAAAACGGCGGAACCGTGTACGCGCGGGAGCACGCCAACCTCGCACCAGATGGGGCGGATTTCGGTTTCCTTACGGCCGTCGGCACGGACGCCTTCGTCGAGGATACGGCGGCGCATGACTTCCTTGTTGAGATAGTAGAGGGCATCCTCAATCTCCGCTTCGCGCTCGGGGAAGGAGGGAGCAAGGGCTTCCACAACCTCCTGCTTGGTCTGGGCCTCACGGCTCTGGCGCTCATAGCGGTCAAAGGTATCGAAGGTCCAGCGGCACTTGTCCAGGGCGTATTCGCGCACGGCGGCCTTGACGTCGTCGCCGGTCTTGTGCAGCGGCACGACGGCCTTTTCCTTGCCGATCTCGGCCACGATCATGTCCTGGAACTCCACGATCTTCTTGATCGCTTCGTGGGCGAAGAGGATGGCGTCGAGCATGACGTCCTCGCTCAGCTCATTGGCGCCGGCTTCGACCATCATGATGGCTTCCTTGGTACCGGCGACATAGAGGCTCAGATCGGAGACCTTACGCTCCTCCTCGGTGGGCATGAGCACGAACTCGCCGTTTACGCGGCCCACGAGCACGGCACCGGTCGGTCCATTCCACGGGATATCGCTCACCGCGATGGCGATGGAGGAACCGATCATGGCGGGAACCTCGGGCTGAATGTCCTGCTCCATGGAGAGGACGGTCACCACGACCTGAACGTCGTTGCGCATGGACTTGTCAAACAGCGGGCGCAGCGGGCGGTCGATGAGGCGGCAGGTGAGGGTCGCCTTGTCGGTGGGACGGCCTTCACGCTTGATGAAGCCGCCGGGGATCTTGCCGACGGAGTACTGCTTTTCCTCTACATCGACAGCCAGCGGGAAGAAGTCGACACCCTCACGCGGGGTGCTGGCCATGGTGGCATTGACCATGACGACGGTGTCGCCGAGATGGACCCAGACGGATCCGTTGGCCTGGCCGCAGTACTTGCCGAATTCCAGGGTAAGTGTCTTGCCGGCCAGATCCATGGAGTACGATTTGTAATCCATTCCTAACTCCTTTTCTTTCTGGGGACATAGCCCCGGTCGTGCCCGCGGCTGCTTTCATCTGAAAACCGGCTGGTTTCCAATTGAAAACACCCGAGGGCGATAGGGAAGGCCGTCGACAGGAATACCTGTCGACGGCCTGAGATGCACCATATCCGACAGACCGTCAGCGTCGGAAGTGACGTCCGGAAATGAACTTACTTGCGCAGGTTCAGGCGGGCGATCAGGGTACGATAACGCTCGATATCGGTCTTCTTGAGGTATTCCAGCATGCCGCGACGACGGCCAACCATCAGGAGCAGACCACGGTTGGAATGATGGTCATTCTTGTTCTTCTTCAGATGCTCGTTGAGGTGGTTGATGCGCTCGGTGAGCAGTGCGATCTGCACTTCGGGAGATCCGGTGTCGCCGGGGTGCTGGGCATAGGCTGCAATGATTTCGGACTTGGTCATGGTGAATTCCTCCAATTCTTTCTGCGGCGGGTACCGCGCATAATCGCCACAGACACAGCAAACCGTCGGAGTGATCGGGAATCCGTGACTGCGGTTCTTCAAACCCAAGACGTATTCTAACAGAATCGAAGGGCTTTGTAAACGTTTTTTCCAAAGTTTGCGCCGCCCGTGCGGCCTTCTTTTTCCGCTCTGTTTGGGGGTCAGGAACGGGAGAAAAGGGGAAGGACAAAAAAGTGGACTATAGGCATTGCATATGACGCTCATCAATATTTCCCATTTCTCCCAAAAGCCACCCTGTGATAGAGTTTTGCACGAAGCGCAGGACATAGGCGCTAGACACTTTGAGAGGAGGACGCAGTATGAAGCGTTACGCGAATGGGCGGATGTGTTGTCAGTGCACCATGTGTATGGTGTGTCTTTTGCGTGCGTCCGCCTCTGTGCAGCCCCTGGCATAGCCGGGATGAATACACAGTAACCTCATCCAAGGAGAGGCGGAGAGAACGCTTCTCCTTTTTGTTTTGTCTGTCTCCTGTCTGCGGTCTGCAGCCCCCACAGACAGTGGATATATATTTCAAGCCATCTACAGACAAGGAGTGTAATTCACATGAAACGCAATAGCAAGCTTTTGACTTTCGTCTCCTTTATTCTCGCACTCACCCTGATCCTCTCCGTATCAGTGAGCGCCTTTGCTGAGAGCGCCGACTACAAGTGGAAGATCACGATCCCCGGAAAGAGCGGCTCCCTGTGCAACTCTCCCACCTACCTGGCCTATGAGCTCGGCTACTTTGCCGAGGAAGGCATTGATGTCGAACTGATCACCGCAGACTTTGAAGCCAAGAAGATCGGCCTGAACAACGGCAGCATCGCAACCATCAACGGTGACTTCCAGTATTTCCCCTCCATTGAGGCGGACATTCAGATGACCATCGTCGACGGACTCCATCAGGGCTGCATTAAGCTGGAGGTGCTTCCGGATTCCGAGATCCAGGGCGTAGCGGACCTCAAGGGCAAGGTCATCGGCGTGGACGAGATTGGCGGAACACCCTATCAGGTCGCCCTCCTGTGGCTGGAGCAGAACGGTATCACCATCGATGAAGTCCAGTTCCTGCCCTTCAACGACGGTGCCCTGGAAGTCGAAGCGCTCAAGCAGGGCGTGGTCGATGTGGCGGCCCTGTGGGATCCCATCGCCAGCGTTACCGAGCAGAGCGGCGAAGGCCGTGCCATCCTGGACATCGGCAAGGATGAGCCGTTTGCCGGACACTATTGCTGCTATCTGTATGCTTCCACCAAGGTTGTGGAAGAGCAGCCGGAGCTGATCGCGGCTGAGCTTCGCGCCTATCACAAGGCCCAGGCCTGGATCGCTGACAATCCCGAGGAAGCGGTAGAACTCGTCACCAAGGCAGGCTATGTCTCCATCGAAGATCATGACCTGGCACTGGACTTGGTCAAGTCTTATTCCTATCCGCATCACGAGCATGGCACGAACGTTGTGGACGTCAAGGCGGACGTGGAATACTTCGCACAGGCACTCTATGACATCGGTTACCTGCACCTGGATCCCGCCGAATATTCGGCCAAGGCTTACACCTATATCGATCTGACACTCGGTCAGGAATAATGCACTGTGCCGTCCCCACCGTGTGTGGGGACGGCCTGATGTGCAAGAGGGGGAAACATCAATGGATGCTGCATCCGTGAAAGGTTCGGCGCTTCTCGCAAACCAAGCGCACCAGAAGGGAAAAGCCACAGATCGGAGCTATGCCAAAAAGCTCACACTCGCCATCCTTTTAACCGTTTCGGGTTTTCTCATTGCCATCCTGGGCAACCTACTCATTCCGCAGATCGCGGAGGGAATCAAAACGCCGACCTACGAGTTGGGTGCCCTTACAGTGGACCTGAACGGCTTTTATCGTCTGGTGCTCTCTGGGATTATCCTGCTGTACCTGCTGTTGGGATTCCGCGCTTTCTTTGACGAGAAGTATCGCGCAAAATACCTGCGCCAGGCACGCTTCCGTTTTGTGATGGGGCTGGTCCTTTTGGCGTACGATATCTGCGGGACCAAGCTGCGTATCACGCCGCAGCCCTTTTTCCCGGGACCGGCACAGATTCTGGAGACCTTTCTCATAGATACGCAGCAGATCTATACGAACCTGCTCTACTCGCTTCGCCTGTTCAGTGCCGTCTTCTTCAGCGGTGTCGTGCTCGGGGTGAGCACGGGTATCCTGATCGGCTGGTTCCCGAAGGCCTACTATTGGATCTATCCCGTGCTTCGCCTGACAGGCGTGATTCCTGCCGTGGCATGGATGCCCTTCGCACTGACGATGCTGCCCGCACCCTTCTGGGCCGCTACCTTCCTGATTGCTATCTGCTCCTGGTTCCCGGTGGCTTCCCAGACTGCCTTTGGCATCAAGAGCACGCCGCGCACGCAGTTTGAAGCGGCGCGGACGCTGGGCGCCAAGACGCCCTATCTGGTGTTCCGCGTGGCCGTTCCCAATGCCATGCCGCAGATCTTCACCGGGATCACCACGGCATGCGCGTCCTCGTTTACCTGCCTTGTCATGGCGGAAATGATGGGTCAGCCGGGCGGCTTGGGTTACTACATCAACGTAGTCAAGGTCTGGGCGGCCTACTATAAGGTCTTTGCCACGATCCTTGTCATGGCGATCCTCTTCAGCCTGATTCTTGCAGTGCTTGGCGCGGTCAGGGCATATGTCCTCAGATGGCAGAAAGGACAGCTGGTATGAGCGAGAAGGAACTGGAAATCCGGGATGTGAGCCGGATCTATACCGACAGCGGAAACGCACAGGCCAATGGCGTGGAGGCACTCCAGCATGTGAACTTGGACGTCTACGAGGGAGAGTTTGTGTCCATCATCGGCCCTTCGGGGTGCGGAAAAACGACGCTGCTGCGTCTTATCGGCGGACTGGATCTTCCCCAGGCGGGCGAGATCCTGCTGCACGGGCAGGCGATCACCGGCCCGGACCCGAGCCGAGGCTATATCTTTCAGCAGGGCGGACTTTTCCCTTTTATGACGGTGGAAGGGAATGTCGCATCGGGACTTAAGGCACGGCATCTGTACGGGAAGAAAAAGCAGGATGTGCAGAAGTACATTGACCTGGTGGGCCTGACAGGATTTGAGAAGGCCTATCCGCATGAGATCAGCGGCGGCATGGCACAGCGCGTGGCCATTGCGCGTGCCCTGATTAACGAGCCGGAGCTCCTGCTGCTGGATGAACCTATGGGCGCGCTGGACTCCTTTACCCGAGCGGACCTCCAGGAGAAGCTGTTGGAAATCCGCCAGAAGAGCGGAGCGACGATGATCCTGGTGACCCATGACGTGGATGAGGCTATCTATCTTTCGGACCGACTGGTCATTATGACACCGCGTCCGGGACGCATAAGCGAGATCCTTAAGATTGATCTTCCGCATCCAAGAGACCGCGGAAGCGAGGCGTTCTCCCTGCTTAGAAGCAGTATCCTTGAGAAGTTTCATCTTGCGAGTGCACATGAATAAAGACAAAGGAAAAACCCGGAGCTAACACTCCGGATTTTTCATATCACTTACGGCGCTTGGATCTGTCTCCGCCGAGACAAGGCATATCATGGTAACATGCGTAAAAGATAACCAGATATACCAGAAACGAGATGCCATATGCTTTTAAGCCGAGATACGGGTAGAGCCAATGTCCTAAAAGAACGATGATAGACGGAGAAACTAAAAAGAAAACGAAGGAAAAAAGACCCGCGAGAAACTCGAGAATCATATTCAACATGGGGCAACACCTCCTGGACACCAGAATTGATTTAGTATAAATCAGCAGGGTAGATATGTCAAAGGAAGCCTGGGGTGAAATTGCGCGAAATACAAGGGGTGTTCAGTCTATGAATGCCCAAACCAGAGGCTATGAGTGCCGCAATCAAAAGGCAAGATGCACTCATCTTCCTTCCCCAGAGGCAAAAGAAAAAGGCATCTTGCGATGCCTTTTTCAGTGCAGTGATTTACTCAGCAGGAACGAAAAACTTCACAGCATTCTGATTGGTTGCGCTGCTCACGGCGTCCTGATCAAGCAGAGTGATCGGAGCAACTTCGATGGACAGGGTGGTGAAGGCTGCTTCATAGCCGCTCTCGGTCTTGAAAGCGAGAGTCAGACGATGAGAGCCATCCTCTGTGCCAGCAATGCTATAGGTGATGACGGAAACAGCATCGTTTTCCAGTCCGGCACCGGCCAGGTTGGCGGTGACTTCACCGGTCACGTTGTCGGTGATGGTCAGTTCGGTGACGGTTTCACCGGTCTTGTTGTAGATGGTGTAGGTGCCAACCTGCTCGGAGGCAGCCTTGGCGGCATCAATGACAGCCTTGACATAGCCCAGGGAGTCAGTGAGGGTTGCGCCGGAGATGGCATCGACGAAAGCGGCAGCTTCCACATCGGTGGTAGCAGCTTCCAGCTCAGCGATGGTCTTGCCGACGACATACTTTTCGATCGCGTTGTAGTTGGCAGCGATCTGGGTGGTGGCACCAGCGCGCTTCATGTTGGTGGAATAGAGCACGTTGTTGACACGCTTGGAACCGAGCACCTTGCCCTCGGGATAGTTCTCGCCGAAGGAGCCGTCAGAGTTCGGCACACCGATGGCTTCGATGGTATCGGTGGAGCTGAGATACTGGAATTCGTCGATCTTTGCGGCAACAATCACGTCACCCTGCACAGCAACGGTCACAACGGCAAAGGAGCCGGTGCCGTGTGCGGCAGCGTCAACCTGACCGATCTGGATCGGGAGGACTTCCGCTTCCTCAGCGAAGGCGCAAACGGTGCCCAGGAGCATAAGAGCGACAAGGATGGCTAGGATCTTCTTCATAAAAGATACCCCTCCATAGAATAATATAGTTGCTGACATTCAGCATGCCGCGAATATATAGAAGAAACAAAAGTTAGTCAATGCAAACAAAGGACTTTTTCTTGTGCGAACTGTGAAAAGTGTGTGAAGATGTGATATTGTTTTTTTCGATAATTGGTACTTACTTGTATCAATATGTCACGTGCATGGAAGGATTGGCTGCGCGTCGTACATGAAAGTGACAGAAAAGAACGCCTGCGTGGTATAATCTGTAAAAAAGCGAGGGAGAGTCAGGATGATCAGACAGCATGTAGTCAGCGGAATTGACCGGCTTGGAGAATATGCGGATTTGCTCAAAGGAAAAAGGATCGGCCTTATGACCAATCCCACCGGGGTAAATCGTGCCTTGCGTAGCACCATTGACATTGTCCGGGAATCCTACCAGCTCACTGCGCTCTATGCGGTCGAACACGGCATCCGCGGGGATGCCCAGGCCGGTGATGCGATTGCGTCAAGCGTAGATGAGGAGACCGGAATTACCGTATACAGTGCCTATGGCGAAACTAGCCATTTCACCGATGAAATGCTGGAGGCTTTTGATACGCTTGTCTTTGACATCCAGGATGTCGGTGCACGCTTTTATACCTATATTTATTCCCTGGCCTATGCCATGGAGGCCTGCAGCAGGGCAGGCAAAGAGATGATCGTCCTGGATCGCATCAATCCCATCGGCGGAGTCAAAACCGCAGGCGTGCGTATCGATCCGAAGCTCACCTCATTTGTGGGGGATTACGGCCTGGTGACACAGTATGCGCTGACCATCGGCGAGTATGCGCGCTATGTGCATGATTATCTGAAGCTCACCTGCCCGCTTACCGTGGTTCCGCTTTCCGGCTGGGAGAGGAGCATGTATCTGGATGATACGGATCTTCCCTGGGTGATGACCAGCCCGAACTGTCAGAACCTGGATGCTGCACTGTGCTATATCGGGACTTGCATCTTTGAAGGAACGAATATCTCCGAAGGGCGCGGCACCACGATTCCGTTCCAAACGGTCGGGGCTCCGTTTATCGAGGGAGCCAAACTGGAGAAGCATATGAATGCGCTGGGACTCCCCGGCGTACACTTTCGGCGCATGAGCTTTAGCCCGACCTTCTCCAAGCACCAGGGGGAGATTTGCCACGGTGTGCAGATGCATATCACGGACAGAGAAAAGGCGGACGTGTTTGCAAGCGGGCTGATGCTTTTGGATGCGCTCCGCAGCATGTATCCGGACAGAGTCGAATTCCTCCGCCTGGACGGCGACAGCCGATATATCCTCGATAAGCTGCTGGGTACGGATGCCTACCGGGAGGGCAGCCTAAGCGCAGAGGACCTGGTAAAGAAGGCTTGCAGGGAAAGCAAGGCGTTTCAGGAGGAAACCAGAAGATATTATCTCTACTGACCTTGAGGCGATCGCTTGGGCACCGGGGAGATAACCACTTGGATGCTCACAGGCGGATAGTTGGCAAGCTTGTAATCCCCCCTCAATTCCCCAAGCTGAGAGACTACAGGTCAAAGAGCGTAAGCTGCTGTGTGCGCTCGGGAAGCGTATGCGTGAAGTTCAATACGGTGTCCGGATCGTCCCGGATGCCATATTTTTCACATATTTCATGGACCATTTTCGCCAACTGCTCCTTCTGAGGACTCATGACCTCGTAAAGGTCACCATACTTTTCAACGTATTGCCTGGCGAGCCCGGGGAAATGCCGGTTTAAGGCGCGGTAATAGTATTCGCGGCTGCCTTCTCGCAGCGTCATCCCGATGCCAAAAGTCACAATACCATAGACCCCGGCATCGGCACACCATTCAAGAAGCGTGCGGACGTTCTTTTCGTTGTCCGTAAGGAAGGGAAGGATAGGGTCCATCCAGACGACTGTGGGGATATGTCGGGCCTGAAAAGCCTTGAGCACCTCGTAGCGGCGGCTGGAGGGGACCACGTTCGGCTCAATGATGCCGCTGAGACGGTCATCCGCACATGTCAGCGTAAGCTGGACAACAGCACCGGCGCGCTCGTGGATGGCATGGAGAAGATCGATATCGCGAAGCACCAGATCGGATTTGGTAAGGACGCCTGCGCCAAAGCCGTACTGCCAGAGCAGTTCAAGACATCTTCTGGTGAGCTGAAGCTCCTCTTCCAGGGGCTGATAGGGATCCGACATGGAGCCGGAGTTGATGAGGCACTTTTCGCGCCTGCTGCGCAGCACCTGTTCGAGGAGATCCGGAGCATTTACCTTCACCTCGATATCCTCGAAGCGATGGCTGAACTGATAGCACGCAGACCTGGAATCGCAGTAGATACAGCCATGCGTGCATCCCCGATAGACGTTCATTGAGTTCCAACGCGAGAGAAGGGATTTTGCCTGAACCTCGTGCATCGCTTTCCTCCCAGTGAATCTGTGTCCTGAGATGGTACCCTATCTCGCGGGGAAAGACAATGCATATCCCGCAAAGGGAGGGCGTGTGCTATAATTCCCTGGCAGGCAGCGGCCTGCAGACGGGAGGCAATGGTTATGCCGATGGATGGACTTACCGCGGGCTTTGCGGCAGCGGAACTGGACAGAATGCTCAAAGGCGGAAGGATCGATAAGGTCAGCCAGCCTGAGCGCGATACTGTGATTCTTCTGGTGCGTGCCGAGGGAGAGAACCGGCGCCTTCTTCTGTGTGCCTCGCCCAACAATGCGCGTCTTCACCTTACGCGGGCTTCCTTTCCCAATCCTTTGGAGCCGCCGGTACTGTGCATGATGCTCAGAAAACAGCTCCTGGGCGGCCGCATCCTTTCGGTAAGCCAGGTGAAGGGCGACCGCATCGTACATGTGGATATCGACGTGGTCGATGAGATGGGAGACCATGTGCTCCGGCGCCTGATCCTGGAGATCATGGGGAGACACTCCAACCTGATTCTCACCGATGAAAACGGACGGATTCTTGAGGCGACACGCCATGTCACCCAGGATATGAACAGGGTGCGGCAGATTCTGCCGGGACTGACCTATGAGGCGCCGCCTGCGCAGGACAAGCTGGTGCCCGAAGAGGCACAGGAGGAGGCACTCCTGGCAAGACTCACTGCGCAGGGCGAGATTCCGCTGAAAAAAGCCTTGGGCAACAGTGTGATGGGACTTTCGCCCGTCACGGCCTCCGAGCTTGCCTTCCGCGTGCTCAGACCGGGGGAGGATCAGGCGGTGGATCTCGGTGAGGCAAGCCAGAGGCTCTCTGCTTTCCTGCAGCGTCTCCCGGAGATGGCTGATCCTTGTGTCCTTTTGGATGACGAGGAGAACTGCTTGGATTTCTTCGCCTTTCCCTACCTCAGTCAGAGCAGCGGAAAGCGCATCATGTATCCGACACTGAGCGAAGCGATGGAGCGCTACTTCGGATCGCGGGATCAGAAGGACCGTCTCCAGCAGAAAAGCGCTTCCATGGTCCGTGTCCTCAAGGGACAGATCGAGCGGTGCGAGAAGAAGCTGGCACTGCAGGAGGAGGAACTCTCGGGGGCAGCGCGCATGGAGGAGTACCGCACGATGGGCGACGTCATCAACGCGAACCTCTGGCAGCTCAAAAAGGGCATGGAGCAGGTAGAACTGGACAATTTCTATGATCCCCAGGGCGGGAAAATCGTGATCCCGCTGGATACGCAGCTTACACCGGCCCAGAATGCGCAGCGCTATTTCAAGCGCTACCAGAAAGCCCGCAATGCGAGAAATACGGCCTCCGAACAGCGGGAAAAGACCCTGGCAGAACTGGAATACTTGGAAGGTGCCCTTCTGGATGTGGGCAAGTGCGTAGGGGAGAGCGAACTGGAGGAGATCCGCGCAGAACTCGCCCGTGCGGGCTACGTCAAGCGGGTGACCAACCGCAGACAGCAGCGCGATCTGCCCAAGAGCAAGCCCTATCGGTACCTTTCCAGTGACGGGATTGAGATCTGGGTGGGAAAGAACAGTGTGCAGAATGAGCGGCTGACGCAGAGCGCAAAGCCGGGAGAAATGTGGCTGCATGCGAAGGATATGCCCGGATCGCATGTGATCATAAGAAAAGAGGGCGAGATCCCGGATACGACACTCTTGGAGGCTGCCAGGCTGGCAGCATGGTACAGCAAGGGACAGCGCTCCTCGGGCGTCCCGGTGGACTATACCCTCAGAAAGTACGTAAAAAAGCCGGGCGGAACGCCGGCAGGGTTTGTCATTTATACGCAGCAGCATACCCTGTATATGACAGTCGAAGCTGCGCAGATTCAGGCGATACAGCTGCTGGAGGCATAAAAAAGTGGACGAGATTCGACTGGTGGTCAGTGACCTGGACGGCTGTCTTCTGGGGGAAGGCAGCCGACTTCCCGCGCAGTTTCCGGAGGCCCTCACGGCTATGCAGAACCGGCAGGTGATTTTTGCCGCGGCTAGCGGACGCTCCATGCCGGGAGTGGCCTCGGTGTTCGGCAACCTGTGGGAAAAGATGATCATGATCACCGACAACGGCGCCTGCCTGTGGAGGGGTAGGGAAAGGCTCTGGGCGGATACGATCCCGAGAAGCGAATGGTATCCGGTGGTAACGCGTGCGCGTGCCATCCCGGGGACAGTCGTCATCGCCTGCGGGTATTCGGAAGCGTATATCGAGCACCCTGAAACGATGGATGAACGCACGGTGCGGGAGCTGAGAAAGTATTATCCAGCCTGGGAGAGTGCGAACCTGGATGAGATGATGGGCGATATGGTCAAGATTGCAGTCATGTACCTTGGCGATATCGAGCATGTTGTCTATCCTGTGCTTCGGGAGCTGGAGACAGACATCCTCTCGGTCAGGGTAACAGCGCCGACCTGGATGGATATCTTCGATCCGCGCGTCTCCAACGGTACGGGACTTGCGCGGGTGCACGAGCTCCTGTCTGTCCGGCCGGAGGAAACGGTCGTGTTCGGTGACTATCTCAACGATCGGCCCATGGCAGAGCATGCCGCGAAGTCCTTTGCCCCGAGCAATGCGCATCCACAGGTGCAGCGTGCGTTTTCGGAGGTCATTGGGCCCAACACAGAAGACAGTGTGGTCCGGAAGATCCTATCGCTCATGGTGAGTCAGGGCGAATGCTGAGATAGGCAAAGTAAAGTGGCCCCGGCATGTACCGGGGCCACCGATGGTTTTACAGGGCAGAGCGGACGGCGGTTTTGAGGGCGATCTCCATCATCTCGTGGAAGCGGTCCTGCCGCTCGGCGGCAGAGAGGGATTCCCCGGTAAAAATGTGGTCGGAGATGGTGAGGATCGACAGTGCCTTCTTATGGTTGGCCATGGCAGCAAGATAGAGGCCCGCGGTCTCCATCTCCACACACAGAAGCCCCATGTCCTTGGCCTTGCGGTTGACCTCGCGGTCCGGATGATAGAAGAAGTCGGAGGTGTAGACCGAGCCGACATCCGCCTTCACGCCGAGTTCGCGCGCGGCGATTGCGGCCTGTTCAAGCATGCCGTAATCCGCCGTCGGGGCGGGATAGCCGGGCAGATCGTAGGCGGTCATGAAGCCGGAGTTGGTGGAGGCGGACATGGCAAGCACGACATCGCGCACATGCACATTGTCCTGCAGAGCGCCGGCCGAGCCCACACGAATGACGGCCTCTACACCGAAGAAGTTAAAGAGCTCGTGCACATACAGTCCGAGGGAGGGTACACCCATGCCCGATCCCATGACGGAGACCTCGGTGCCCTCGAAGGTGCCGGTATAGCCCAGCATGTTGCGGACATCGTTGAAGAGCACGGGATGCTCCAGGTAGTGCTCGGCAATGTACTTGGCGCGCAGGGGATCGCCAGGCATGAGCACACACTTGGCAATGTGGGTGCCTTCCTTGAGCTCAATGCAGGCGGAAGGGGAAGAAATCATCATAGGCTTAACCTCCGTTTACGTATTGTTTTCTTCTTGCGTGGATGCTTCCATGATCTTTTTCAGGCCCTCGGCAAAGGGTGGATAAACGATGCCGCGGTCGGTCACAATGGCGGTGAGCAGGGTGTGATCGGTCACGTCGAAGGCGGGATTGAAACATTTGACACCTGCGGGCGCCATGGGCTCGGCATACCACATGCTGCGGATTTCCTCCCCGTCGCGCTCCTCAATGGTGATGTCACTTCCGCTTTTGCAGTGCATGTCAATGGTCGATGTGGGCCCAAGGGTGTAGAAGGGGATGCCGTAGTATTTGGCCAGGATAGCCACGCCGGAGGTGCCGATCTTGTTGGCGAAGTCACCGTTGGCGGCAATCCGGTCACAGCCGACAAACACGGCCTGGACACGGCCCTGGCGCATGACCAGGGAGGCCATGTTGTCGCAGATAAGGGTCACGTCAATGCCGGCCTTGTGCAGCTCGTAGGAAGTGAGCCGTGCTCCCTGCAGGAGCGGACGTGTCTCGTCGGCGAACACATGAAAGTCGATTCCACGTTCTTTGCCCAGAAAGATGGGACCTGTAGCGGTACCATAGCGGCTGGTGGCCAGGGGACCAGCGTTGCAGTGGGTGAGAATCCCGTCGCCGGGCTTTACGAGACTTAGGCCGTACTCAGCGATGCGGCGGCACATCCGGATATCCTCATCGTGGATGGCGAGACTCTCAAGATACAGCTGCTTTGTGACGTCCTCCGCCGTGCCCTGCGTGGAAGCGGCGACGCGGAGCATACGCTTTACCGCCCAGGCGAGATTGACGGCCGTGGGACGCGAGGAGATGAGGTATTCGCCGTCACGTTCAAGCGCTTCAAGGAAACGCTCGCGCGGCAGATCTTTTTTCTGCAGGGCAAGGATGTACATCGCATAGCCGGCACAGATGCCGATGGCCGGGGCGCCGCGCACGGCAAGGGAACGAATCGCATCGTACACCTGCGCCAAGGTCGTTAGGCGAAGGAGGACGGTGCGGTTGGGAAGCTGGGTCTGATCGATGATCTCCACTGCCTGTGCATCCGGGCTTAAGTGTACGCTGCAGGCAAGGCGATCTGCATTTGTAATGTCCATAGTGGGCCTCCTTGTCAGGGGGATTGACCAGATTATACCACGAGAGGCAAAAGGAGGAAAAAGGGATGGAGTGCAAAGCGCGTATCTTGGATGCGCACCTCTCTCTTGTGCCGTATACGCCACTGTGGGAGAAAAAAGCGCTTGCATGGTATCAGGATACAGAGCTGTGCAGGCAGGTAGACAATGATCCGACCCCTTATACACCGGAGAAGCTGCGGAGAATGTACACCTATCTCTCCGCGCACGGGGCATGCTGGTACATTGTCCTGGAGGGCGAGCCCATCGGGGACTGTGCCTTGCAGGAGAGCGGCGAGATCGCCATTGTTCTCGCGCGGGGCTATCAGAATCGGCACATCGGGAGACGGGTGGTAGGCGAAATCCTGAAGGCAGCGCGGGAAGCGGGCATGCAGGAGGTCTTTGCGGAAATCTATGATTTTAACGCGCAGAGCAGAGCCATGTTTGAGCGAGTGGGCTTTGTGCGGGGCGAGAGAGGCTATGTCTATGTGCTGAACGCCTGACGTGCCTTGCTATGGCATGCAGGTTCGGTTACCATGTATGGGAAACACTTACAGGAATGATGAATAGGAAAGGATGGATACCATGGCAAAGAAACAGACGGCAGGACACGACAGACTCGGCAAGCTGGCACCGCAGTTTGCGCATCTCAACGATGATGTGCTCTTCGGCGAGGTATGGGCAAGGGAGGAACAGCTTTCGGCGCGCGACCGCTCAATGATTACCATTGCGGCACTCTTCTCCGCAGGGTTGTATCCCCAGCTCAAAAGTCACCTGATCCTCGGCAAGGAGCATGGCATTACCCGCGAGGAGGCCGTGGAGATCGTGACGCAGCTGGCCTTCTATTGCGGCTGGCCCAAGGCCTGGAGCACCTTCACCATGATCGAGGAAGTGTACGGCGAGGAATAAAGCATGACAAAAGACAGTCGGCATGGTGCCGGCTGTCTTTTGTCATGCTTTCACGCGCAGAAGACTTCTGCGGGAAAGCGGGAGGAAGGCGCGGCGGAGCGTTAAGCGGAGGCGCTGCGTCTTTTTCAGGGAGGAAAGGAGGGACGCATCCAGTGCCTTGGCGGTCTGGATGTCCTCAGCAAGCGGGAGATAGTGTCCATAGAAGACGGCGGAGGTGCATTCCGCAACGGCGGGAAGTAGACTTTCCGGGATGCTTTCGCTGACGCGCTCAAGGAAGAGGGCCGGCGTTTCATCCGACTGCCTCACAAGACCAAGGATTGCCAGGCTCTCGAAGGTGTCCTGCAGGTAGACAAGCCACTTTGCCTGCGGGGAGGCAGCGCGCCGCTCGCGGGCATCCGGGCGGGTTAACCTTATGCGGAGGGCAAGGGCAAGAAGGAGGAGCAGCAATAGCAGGAGGAACACAGGTCCCCCACCGCTGCGGGTATGTGCATTTTCTTCCTGTGCCTCGGGCGGCGCAGGGGAGGGAATCTCCGGAATGTCCGTCTCGCCGTCCTCTCCGGGTATGGGGGAGGGCGTAGGTGTCACAGTGGGCGTAGGTGAAGGGGAAGGTGAGGCCGAAGGTACAGGGCCATTCTCCTGATTCTCAGGCTCCGGCGAGGACTGAGGACGGTTTGCGTCCGTCGTGACGGTGGTTTCTTGCGTGCGGGAAGTATTCTCACTTGGCGTAGCATCTACAGTCAGCCAACCATAGTTGGGAAAGTAGACCTCGGTCCATGCGTGTCCGTTCTCACCAGTGACGCGGGTCCATCCGATCTCGGGGGAGGAGACATAATAGCCCTCCACATAACGGGCGGGAAGGCCGAGCATCCGGCACAGGACGGTCATGGCGCTGGCAAAGTAGGTACAGTACCCCTCGCGTGCATCCAGAAGGAAGTAGCTTACAAAGTCGACCCCGTCAGGCACGCTCTCCACGTCCAGGGTGTAGGTGCAGGTGGAGCGGAGATAGCCGATCAGGGCAAGCACCGCGGCATAGTCATCTGCCGCATCCTGCGTGACCTCGTGCACCGTATCAAAGAGGGAGGACGACGAGAGATGGGAGGGCAGCGTGCCATAGGTTTTGAGGAGGGAAGCATAGGCGGGATCCTCCCCGAGCTCCCGGCACTGGCGGAGGATCGCATCCAGTCCGTACTCGCCGGCCTGGGTGATGATCGCCGTCACGTTCCAGGTATCCCCGGGAACAAGGTCTCGGGTGGCGAAGATTTCGGATGCGGAATTAAAGTAGGGGATGATATCCCCGCCACTGGCCAGATCGCGCACACGCTGGGGCACAAACAGATCCGAGGCAGAAGGCGACAGCATCTGCACCGAGATATCCAGAGGCGTGAGCAGCAGGGAGGAGGTATCCTGCGGAAGCTGCTCATTAAAGAGGTCAGCGCGGGTTTTCAGCCAGCGCGGGGCAACCCACAGGTAGCGTCTTCCGCCGGTCGTGTCGCTCCAGGCATGGCCATTGTAGCTGTTCTTGATCGCGCCCCGCAGATAGACGGGGACATCGCTCTTGACCAGCATGACGGGGGTCGGGTCCGGATCCGGTTTTCCGCCCAGCTTGGAGGAACCGTCGGGGTACCAGCCCTCGGTGGCGAGGGTAAAGACGTTGCGCGGCTCGGTGTAGAACAGGTAGTCCATGATCTTCTGCCGCAGCTGCTCGGAAAAGTTGCGCAGGGGCTCCACGCTGACCCCGCCCTGCGGAACCAGCGCGAAGGTCAGTATACACAGGGCGGTGAGCACCGGCAGGGTGCGGCGAAGCGAAAGCGAGGCATGTTCGGAGCGCACACAGGCGAGGGCGGCAGCGATCACGGTCGGGGTGATGAGCGGGATGAGGGCGGGGCGATGCATGATCCAGGTAAGGAGCAAGAGCAGCACCGCGGTCATCACGGCCGGGAGACCGCCCGAGGCACGGGCGGTTGCGGCAAAGGACAGAAGTGTAAACAGGACGGTCAGAAAGACGGTGGCGGGAAGGGCGAAGAAGGGGAGTGCCCCTCGCACCCCGGTCAGGGTCAGGGAGAGCGCGAGGAAAACGTCCAACAGTGTCTGCACACCATCGCGAAAGATAAGAAAATACGCAAGGAGGCCTGCGGGCAGGACAAAGATGAGCAGGCTGCGCTTCTTTTCCGGGTTGTATACGGAGAGCACCAGCAAAAGGCCAAGTGCGGTGGAGAGTGCATAGGGCCAGAAGGCCTGCAACTCCAGGGCAAACAGGCAGGTCATCACCAGTCCCAGGTCACACAAAAAAGCCAGGAGCGCGTGATGCACGCGCTCGCGAAGGGAATCAGACAGGTGCTTCACGCTCCTTTCTGTAGCGTCAATATCAGGATTCCGGGGCGGCAAGTCCTGCGGGCGTGACATAGAGGACCTCGCAGTCTGCCGTCTGCAGCCGGTGAATAAAAGGAAGGATCTCCTCGTTCCCGGGATCGGGTGTTACGTAGTATAGGCGAAGCGTGGGCCCGAAGCGGCGCATGTCGCGCATGATCT
>JAFUZB010000243.1 GCA_017476845.1 Clostridia bacterium | reverse complement strand
TTTCCGTTTGGAAGGAGGGATCCGGCTTGCCTGCAAGCGCATGGACGAGGGAAGCTTTCACCTCATTGTCCGCATTCGCCAGGGTAGTTCCCATCGGACCGTGAAATGTACATAGGTCCGCATATCGTCCGATAGCCAGATGGAGACTGGTGATATCCGAAAAGCCGACCAACGGCTTGGGATGGCGCCGGAGAACATCGAAATCAACATAGGGCAGCATCCGGTTCACGCCCCAGCCGCCCTTCATACAGAAGATACCGTCCACCTCAGGATCGGCAAAGGCACGCATCAATGCCTCCGCTCGCTCCCGATCCGTGCCGGAGAGATATCCGTCCCTTTTCGTACAGGTCGGATCCATCGTCACAGCGTAGCCAAGCTCTGCAATCCTGTCACAGCACGCCTTCGCGGCCTGCTCGACATCCTCCACATGCAGACAGCCCGATATACCGATGACGCGTACCCGGTCACCCGGGGCCAGGGGATGCGGTTTTCTCATAGGATTTCACTCTCCAAGATAGCTCAGAAGACAGGTCAGCTGCATTTCCAGCCCGCTGAAAAGACAATCTTCATCCACACAGAAGGTTGGCGTGTGCAGTGCCGTTCCCACACCGGACCCGATGTCATAATAGACGCCCGGTGCATGGTCGAAGAAATAACAGATCGACTCCACCCCGAGGCTCGGTGCCTCGCGCAGGACCATGTGTTCCTTCCCGAATACCTTTTCCGCGCATGCCTCCACCAAGGCATACAGCGCATCGTCATTGCGCACCGCGCCGTATCCCGGCGTGATTTCCACCTCGGCGCGGCCTCCAAACGCACTGGCTGTCTCCCCGGCAATGCGCCGGATGCCGTCATGCATGAGGCTTCGCACCTCGCTTCTTAGTGTGCGCAGGGTTCCTGTGAGCGTGACGCGGTCACATACTATATTTTTCGCGCTCCCGCCGGCAATGGTCCCAAAGGTGAGCGCCACCGGGTCAAAAGGTGAGATGTTCCGGCTGACCAGACTCTGCAGCGAAGAAATCACCTGCGCCGCAATCACGATCGCATCCACGCCGCGCTCGGGATAGGCGCCATGGCATCCCGTTCCCAGGATGTGCACGACAATCTCGTCGCTGGATCCGGAGACATAACCCGGCTTGCAGAAATAGGTGCCCGCAGGATAGCTCGGATTGACGTGCTGCCCGATGATGGCGTCCACGCCCTCCATGCATCCATCTTGGGCCATGAGCCGGGCACCGCCCACAGTCTCCTCCATCGGTTCAAAGAGGAACCGTGCCTCCCCGTGCCACATCTCCTTGTGCGAAGCGAGGTAGCGCGCGCTGGCACAGGCAAGCGCCATATGCACATCGTGCCCGCAGGCGTGCATGACACCGGGATTTTTGCTTGCAAAGGAAAGTCCGCTGCACTCCTGAATGGGAAGCGCATCCATATCGGCGCGAACCGCCATGCATTTTCCTTCCCCGTTGCGCACCCGCAGCATCACGCCGTTGCAGTCAGGATACGTCGTGATCTCTCCTCCGAGATTTCCGATCTCCGCAAGGATCCTTTTCCTGGTTTCGCTTTCCGTGCCACTGACCTCGGGGTGCGTGTGGAGACTGCGGCGAAAGGTCACCAGTTCCTGTTTTGCCCCCTCGTCAATGACGGGGCCGATCAGCTTGCTCATCCTTGTTTACCTGCCTTTCACGCCTCTTCCTGCGTATCCCGGGAGTGATAGATTCGCGTCGGCCGCTGGGAGAGCCTTGCCAGACATTCGTTGCGGTTGCTCCCTGCCCAGTCGGCATACTCTGCGTAGGTGATACCGTCCCCAAGGAGCGTAGCAATATCTCCCTTGCGCACATTGGGGCAGGCACTCGCATCCACCATCATCTGGTCCATGCAGACAAGTCCAAGTACCTTGCAGCGCTTTCCGCCAAGAACAACCTCTCCGACCCCTTCGGAGAGCGCACGGGGGTATCCGTCCCCGTATCCCGCACAGAGCGTGGCAATGACCGTATCTTCCGTGAGCGGAATTTCGCCGTAGCCGACCACATCGCCCGCCTTTGCCGTGTGCACCTGTGCCACACGGGTTCTGAAGGCTATGGTCTCACGGCATGTAAGCGGCATATTATCTGTCCTCGACGGCCTCGCACCGTAGAGAAAGGCCCCGACACGCACGCGATCAAAGTGCCACTGGGGATAGCGCACAAGGCCGATAGAATCACACAGGTGCATTTCCAAGCCGCGCACGCCAAAGGCGCGCAGGTAATCCCGCATTGCAAGGAGCTTTTTGTACTGCGCCTCATCCCGCGCCTGCGTCACGAGTCCCAGATGCGAGTACAACCCCGTCACGCAAAGATGCGTGCATGAAAGGACTGTCCCTGCTATTCTCTCTGCCGCCTCCGGCGTCGACTCAAAGCCCAGACGATGAAATCCGGTGTCCACCTTCAGGTGAGCGCGGACCTGCACGCTTGAGTGCATCGCCGCCTGTTCCAAGAGCAGAAGATCGTCTGTCTCGGACACGGTGAATATCAGCCGCTCTGCATGCGGAAGCGCAAGAAGCACATCGGCCTCCTGCGCACTCACAAGTCCCATGATCAGTATCTCTGACGCAATGTCATTTGTCCGAAGCTCATAGGCTTCCGCAGCACAGCTGACAGCGAAGCTATCGCAGCCAAGCGTACACAGATATCTTGCAATCGCAACGCTTCCATGCCCGTAGGCATTGGATTTGAGCACACAGGTAACCCTGGCCTTCGTCAGGGCACACACCTGCGCATAGTTCGCGCTCAAAGCATCCAGATCAATATCCAGCCACGTACGGGATTCCATTCAGCCCTGTACATCCTTCCCTGCGCGGCGCAGAAGCTCCGCTTCATCAATGACTTCGATTCCCAGTGCCTGCGCTTTGTCCAGCTTGCTTCCGGCCGCTTCTCCCGCGACAACAAACGCGGTCTTCTTGCTCACCGAACCCGCTGCCTTGCCGCCGCAGCTGATGATCAGCTCCTCCGCCTGCTTTCTGGAAAGGCTCGGAAGCGTACCGGTCACCACGATAGTTTTCCCTTCAAAGGGTCCGCCCTGCGCGGCTTGCATGTCCTGCGGCGTAACCCCCGCCTCCAGCAGTCGGTCAATCATCTCCTGGTTTTCTTCAAAGGAGAAAAACTCCGTCACGGACTGTGCGACAATTCCCCCGATATCCTCAATGGCCGTGAGGGCGTCACTGTCCGCTTTGCGCACCTTATCCAGTGTGCCAAAGGTCACCGCAAGATCGCGTGCGGTCTTCCGTCCCACATTCGGAATGCCTATAGCATACAGGAAGGCGTCCAGACTGCAGTGCTTGCTCTTTTCAACGGCACGGATGAGGCCTTCGGACTTTTTGATCTGAAAACCCTCCAAGGGCATGAGATCCTCCACACGCAGGCTGTACAGGTCGGCCGGATCGCGCATATCCAGGGCATCATAGAGCGCTTCTGCGGTTTTTTCTGAGAAACCGTCGATATCCATGGCATCCCGGCTGGCAAAATGGGCAATGCGGGCCACCGCCTGCGGACGGCAGGTCTTCCGGTTCATGCAGAAGAGATGTGCACCGCGCACAATCAGCTTTTCCCCGCAGGCAGGGCAGAATTCCGGAGGCACAATCTCCGTCTCTCCCTCCTGCTTTTCTCCCACGCGTCCCATAATCTCGGGAATCACGTCGTTGGAGCGTCTGAGCCAGACCTCGGCCCCGATGGCAACCTGCTTGCGCTGAATATCGCCAAAGTTATTGAGCGTTGCGCGGCTAACCGTCACGCCGTAGAAATCGACCGGATCCAGATAGGCAAGGGGCGTGAGCTTGCCCGTGCGACCGAGCTCCCAGGTGACATTGCGAAGCACCGTCACCGCTTCCTCGGCCCGGAATTTATAGGCCACCGCCCATCTGGGGAATTTCTCTGTGTATCCCATCTCCTGGCGGATGGCGAAGTCACCTACCTTGATGACCACACCGTCAATGAGCCAGTCCAGATTGGGCCTTGCCTCCCCGATCTCCCGAATGCACGCTTCTATCTCTTCCCTGCCCCTGGGCTTGCCCAGATAGGGACTGACCTGAAATCCATTGGCGCGGATGAAGTCCAGCATCTCCTCCTGCGTATGATACGGCGGGTTTTCGATGGTCCCGATCTGATAGAAGAATGCATCCAGATGGCGCTGCGCGGTCACCTGCGGGTCCAGGTTGCGCAGCGCGCCTGCTGCGGCATTGCGCGCGTTTTTGAGAGGGACCTTTGCGGTTTTATTGTATTCTTCCAGGGTGGAAAGCCGCATGATGCATTCCCCCTGGATCTCCATAAGTCCCTTGTAGGGAATGGTGAGCGGCACCGAGCGGATCGTCCTCGCCTGGGGAAGTATCGCCTCCCCGGTTACGCCGTTTCCACGGGTGGCCGCCTGCACAAGCTTCCCCTCATTGTAGGTCAGGTTCAATGTGAGGCCGTCAAACTTGTACTCCACAAAATAGGACATCGCGCCCTGCCCTGCGAGCTTTTCCGTTCGGTCAATCCACTTTTCCAGTTCTTCCAGGCTCTGGACCTTATCCATGGACCAGAGGCGCGAAATGTGTGTATGCTCGGGAAAATCGCTCAAGCGGTCCGTTCCCACGCGATGGCTGGGAGAATCCTCCAGCATGACACCGGTGGACTTTTCCAGTACCTGCAGCTCGGCATACATTTCATCCCACTGCATGTCCGAGATCGTAGGATGACCTGCGTAGTAAGCCTGTGCCGTTTCATTGAGACGGTCCACCAGTTCACGCATGCGGTTCTTCTCTGCCACAGATTATTCCTCCAGTTTTGCAATCGGCGCCAGGCTCAGAGCAAATTCGCGCATGCCGTAGGCCGTAAACTCGATGCGGATACGTGCATCTGCGCCGCTACCGATCACTTCCTTGACTTCGCCCACACCGAACTTGCGGTGCTGGACATGATCTCCGGGCTGGTAATCACTCGCCACTGCCGGCTTAGCCGTGCGCGCGGCGCTAGGGACAAAGCCCTTGGTCACCCCGGGGATATTCAGGGGATTCATTCCGCCGCCCACACCGAGCGGGTCGCCGGGCTGCTTGACCGCACGCGGCTGGGGCTTCATGGGCGAGCGCGGCTGCTGTGGAACCACCTTGCCGAAGTTCTTTGCCCGCTGCTCGGCCAGTCCTTCCTCGACAAGCCGCTTGGGGATCTCCTCCAGGAAGCGGGATGCGGGGTTGTAGTTAGCCTGCGTGTAGGTCTGCCTGGACTCGGCACGGCAAAGGAACAGGCGCTTCATCGCACGGGTGATACCCACATAGCAGAGCCTGCGCTCCTCCTCCATCTTTTCCTCGTCCTCCAGGCTCCTGTAGCTGGGGAAGACGCCCTCCTCCATGCCGGAGATAAAGACATTGGGGAATTCGAGACCTTTGGAGGAGTGCAGTGTCATGAGCATGACATAATCCGGCGTCTCATCCAGGCGGTCGATATCGGTGACAAGGGAAATGTTCTCCAAGTAGCTTTCCAGCGTAGCATTCTCGTTATCGTGGGTGTACTGCTTGACAGCCGCAATCATTTCCTTGATGTTGTCCAGCCGGTTCTGACCGTCCTCAGACTTGTCCTTCTCGTAGGGCTCCTTGAGACCGACCTTGTCGATCATGACGGTGATGAACTCGTCGAGCGGAACCGTTTCCTTGAGGACGAGCAGCTCGCTCATCAGATTGGCGAACTCTGTCACGCACTTGCGCGGACGGGAGGCCAGGGCCTCAGGCATATCGATGAGTGCGGCATAGAGGGGCATATTCTGCTTTCTCGCATGCTCCTCGAGCATCTGTACGGTGCTGTCACCGATGGAACGGCGCGGCACGTTGATGATCCTTCGAAGGGAAAGATCGTCCGAGGAGTTGGCCAGAACGCGCAGATAGGCCACGATATCGCGGACTTCCTTGCGCTCATAGAACTTCTGTCCGCCGAAGACAGTGTACGGGATGCTTGCGCGCACGAGCATGTCTTCCAGCACACGCGACTGGGCGTTGGCCCGATACAGGATGGCGAAGGAGCCATAGGGATCGCCGGCTTTGTGGTACTGCTTGATCTGATCCGCGATCCATGCCGCTTCTTCCTTCTCATCGCAGGCACAGTATACATGGATCTTTTCGCCCGCCTCGGCCTCGGTCCACAGCAGTTTATCCTTGCGTCCCTCGTTGTGTGCAATGACCTGATTAGCCGCATCGAGAATATTGGAGGTGGAGCGGTAGTTCTGCTCCAGCTTGATCACGGCCGTGCCCGGATAATCCTTCTCAAAGTCCAGGATGTTCCGGATATCCGCGCCGCGCCATCCGTAGATCGACTGATCGTCGTCACCGACCACACACAGGTTCCGGTGCTTTGCGGTGATCAGATGCACCAGCTCATATTGCGCCTTGTTGGTATCCTGGTACTCGTCTACCAGCACATACTGGAATCTCTCGCTGTAGTATTCCAGTACCGGAGGATGCTCGGCAAGCAGCTGAAGCGTCTTGAGCAGCAAGTCATCGAAGTCCAGTCCGTTCAGGCCTCTCAGACGGGTCTCATACTCCAGATAGATGTCATGGATGCGCTGCGCATTGTAGTCGCGCTCCGACTGCTGGAACCAGTCATCCGGTCCCATCAGATCGTTCTTGGCATCCGAGATGACACCGCGAACCGTCTTGATCGGAAGATTCTTGTCATCGATATTCATCCGCTTGTAGATCTCCTTGAGCACGGACGTTGTGTCGTCCTCATCGAAGATCGTAAAGGTGCGCTCATAGCCAATCTTTTCAATGTCCCTGCGAAGAATACGGGCGCAGCTGGAATGGAAGGTGGAAATCCAGGCCTCCTCGGCCTGGTCACCGATCAGCTCGCCGATGCGGCTCTTCATCTCCCGTGCCGCCTTGTTGGTAAAGGTCAGTGCCAGGATATTGCGCGGACTTACACCGTGATCTATCAGATTGGCGACGCGATACGTGAGCGTCCTGGTTTTACCGGAGCCTGCGCCTGCCAGAATCAAAACCGGTCCGTTGAGGGTTTCCGCAGCTCTGCGCTGTTCTGGGTTCAGTTTGCTAAGATCCATGTTATACCTCATCTTCTGTAGATTGTTGTGTAGGTTTGCTTCCCAGCTTCTCAAGCACCTTCAGGTAGCCGTCCTCGCCCCATACCAGGGCACGATTGACACGGCTGATGGTCGCCGTCGAAGCGCCTGTCGCCTTTCCGATTTCCTGATAGGTCCGCCCGTGCCTGAGCATCTTTGCCACTTCCAGACGCTGTGACATGCTCTTCAGCTCTGCGATCGTACACAGGTCCTCAAAGAAATCGTAGGCCTCCTCCTTGTTCTCCAGAGACAGCACGGCCTCCATGAGATGGTCGGTCATATCCGTACGTATTTTCTCATCATGCATGGCGATCCTCCTCAGACGCGCCTGGCACTCTGTGTACCGCGGCTCTGCGGGACACGCTGCGGTGCGGTTCCCGGCTTAACCATCGTAAGCGAGATGCGTTCCTTTTTGACGTCTACACTGAGCACGTATACGGTGACCACATCGCCTACGCTCACAGCCTGGGAAGGATGCTTGATGTATCTTCCGAACTGGGAGATATGCACCAGTCCGTCATGATGCACACCGATATCCACGAAGGCGCCAAAGTCCACGACATTGCGCACCGTGCCCTTTAGCTCCATGCCCGGTGTCAGATCCTTGAGCTCCATTACGTCCGAGCGCAGCAGCGGAGGCGGAAGCTCGTCGCGGGGGTCACGTCCGGGCTTGCTCATTTCCTTGACAATGTCGCGTAGCGTAGGCTCGCCGATTTCCAATTCCTGCGCGATCTTTCCGTAGCCTGCCATCTCCACCAGCGGTGCGAGCGCGCCGCTCGCGGCCTTAAGGGCGTCCATGTCAAAACGTTTGAGCAGCGCCTTGGCTGCCTTATAGCTCTCCGGATGGACACCGGTATTCTCAATGAGATCCGAGGCTCCCGGAATGCGCAGGAAACCTGCGCACTGTTCAAAAGCGCGCGGTCCCAGCTTGGGCACCTTCTTGAGCTGACTGCGGGTGGAGAAGGGACCGTTTTCCTCACGGTAGGCCACAATGTTCTTGGCCACCGCATTGTTGACGCCCGCAACATGACTGAGGAGCGCCGCGCTTGCCGTGTTGACGTCCACGCCGACCGCATTTACGCAGTCCTCCACCACGTGATCCAGGGCAGCATCCAGCTCCGCTTCCTTCAGATCGTGCTGATACTGACCGACACCAATCGCCTTGGGATCAATCTTGACAAGCTCGGCCAGCGGATCCTCCAGGCGCCTGGCGATGGAGATCGCCGAGCGAATGTTGACATCAAACTGCGGGAACTCCTCGGCAGCCAGGGGTGATGCGGAGTATACCGAAGCTCCGGCTTCTGAGACCACCATGTAGGAAATCTTCGTTCCCTCCGGCAGGCTGTGCATGACCTCCACGAAGAACTTCTCTGTCTCGCGGCTGGCCGTGCCGTTCCCGATGGCGGCAACCGTCACATGATGACGCACGATCAGATCGCGAATCACTTTCTTGGACTGTTCGACGCGCTTTTCCATGGTGGGATACACAACCGTGGTATCCAGAACGCGTCCGGTGGCATCCACAACGGCGACCTTGCAGCCGTGCATGTATCCCGGGTCCAGTCCGATCGCCACCTGGCCGCGTACGGGAGGTGCCATGAGCAGCGGTTTCAGGTTCAGTGCAAACACCTGGATCGCTGCCGTCTGCGCACGGTCGGTAGCATCACTTCTCAGCTCGTTTTCCAGGGAAGGGGCGATCAGGCGGTCATATGCATCCTCACAGGCTTCCGTGACATAGGTCGTTGTAATGGATCCTGTATGGGCAATGTACTCTTTTCCGATCTCCGCGACCGCATGATCGTGGTCGACCTCCATGTGTACCTTGAGGAAGCCTTCCTTCTCTCCGCGGTTGATGGCGAGGACACGGTGACCCGGCATGGTCAGCCAACGCTCACGGTAGTCCTCGTAGTACATGCTGTACACGCTGTCCTCATCCTTGGCCTTCTCGGTGGTAATCTCTGCCTCGCGTGCATAGAGCTGCTTGAGCTTCAGTCGAACGTTCGGATCATCCGAGATGCGCTCGGCGATAATGTCCATCGCACCCTGCAGCGCCTGCTCGGCATTCTCCACGCCCTTCTCTGGATCAATGAATCCGTCGGCAAGCTCCTCGGGCGTCTTCGCCTTGGAGAGCTGCAGAACAAGGGTGTCGGCAAGCGGTTCCAGTCCCTTTTCCTTGGCAATGCTTGCCCTGGTGCGCCGCTTGGGCTTGAAGGGGCGGTACACATCCTCCAGCCTTGCCATATTCGGTGCATTGTCGATATCCTGCTGAAGCTCCTCTGTCCACTTGTCGAGCTTCTTCAGGCTCTCGCTGATCTCCACCTTGCGCTGCTCCAGATTTCTCAGCTGTGTCAGGCGATCCGAGATATCGCGCAGCTTCTGATCATCCAGCTCCCCGTGCTGCTCTTTTCTATAGCGGGCAATGAACGGGATCGTGCAGCCTTCGTCCAGAAGGGCGATCACCGCATCAATCTGCCAGGGTTGCACCTGAAATTCTTCTGCCAAGGTCTGTGTAATGTTCACGCTTACTCTTCCTCCCAAGACGCTTTGCGTCCATTCTTGCCCGCCAGTATCCCGCTGGCAAAGGCAAACATCAGATTATAGCCGCCACAGTCACCGTCAACGTCCAGCACCTCACCGGCCGCATGCAGTCCATGATGCAGGGCAGATGCCATCGTGGATGGGTCAAACGGTGTGGGGTCCACACCGCCCCGTGTGACCTGTGCACTGTCAAATCCCTTGATTCCCCGGATACCGATGCGAAAGTCCCCGAGTGCCCGCACAAGCCGTACAAGCTCCTTATCTTTCACATCTGCCACACTTTTGCACTCCGGAATTGCATACCGCACCACAGCCTGTGCAAGCCGCGGGACCAAGAATCCCGTGAGCAGACGCTCTGCAGGCGCCTCTCCAAGCTGGGCCTGACGCCCCTTGAGATAGCCAAGCATGTTCTCTTCGGACATGGACAGGGCATCGTAGAGGTGAAGCGAGATGCTTCTCCCCAGCACGTCCGCGTAGCGCGCGCACTGCATGATGCACACCCCGCTCAGCCCGTAGGCGGTAAAAAGGACCTCGCCGCGCTCGCGGTGGATTTCCCTTTCCCCTTCCATCACCCGCACAAGGCATCGGATACGAATCCCTTCCAGGCCCCGGATGACGTCCTTGTCTGCCGTAAGCTGGGTCAGCGCAGGCAAAAGCGCTGTGGCTCCATAGCCCAGGCTTTTGAGCAGTCGCACGCAGCTGCCGTTGCTTCCCAGGGCAGGCTGTGCACAGCCGCCGCCTGTAACGACCACGCGGTCAGCCGAAAACACGCGGTCCCCTGTCTGCACCTGCCACTTTTTCCCCGGAAGGAGCCGGATAACCTCCTGTCCTGTCACGGTCTCTCCGCGAAAACCAAAGCGCAGAGCATCCAGCACGGTGGATGCCTGCCCGGTCACGGGATAGACCCTGCCGTCTGCTTCCTCGCGCAGGAAAAGCCCCAACGAGTGCCAGAAGCGGATCTGCTTTTCAGTAGGCATGGCTTGCAGTACCTGCCTGGCAAAAGCCTCGCCTCCGGGATAGACAGGCGCATGCAGGTTCATCAGGTTGCATCTCCCGTTTCCGGTGGCAAGGATCTTCTTTCCGACCCGGTCCATTCTCTCCAGGACCGTGACATCGTCACCCAGGCGGGAGGCTGTTACCGCGCAGGCCAGGCCTGCCGCGCCCCCGCCAATGATGATCACCTTTCCCATGGCCCTGTCCTCCATGCTATGCTTCCGCCATATGGTAAATCCGGCGGATTTCCTCACTCTCCCGGCCGTCCTTGTCATAGACAATAAGCGGCGGCTCCGTATGCAGGAGCGGTTTGGCGTCCTTCTGCGCTTCGATCAGGACAAGGTTAGCTCCCTTATCCAAGGCAGGATACACCAGGCGGAAACGCTTGGGGATCAGATGTGCGCTTTCCAGTGCCTGCATCACCTCCAGCATGCGCTGGGCCGGATAGATCAGGGAAAACCTGCCATGTCCCTTGAGAATGCGCATGGCTTCCGTAAGCCAGGGCCGGATACCGTCCTCACCCTGGTGTCTGGAAACAGAAAGCGCGGGATCCGGATTGACATAGGCACTTCCCGGCGGAAAATACGGCGGGTTACAGATCACATGGTCTATGCTGGAAGAATGCAGGTACAAATGCGCTTGTCTGACATCCGCAAGCAAAACGTGCATCCTTGCGTCCAGTCCGTTAAGAAAAGCGCTGCGCCTGGCCATATCCGCCATTTCCGGCTGGATTTCAAAGGCAGTGTATTCCCTGCCTTTCTCCCTCCCTGAAAGAAGCAGAGGCAGAACGCCTGTCCCAGTGCCAAAATCCACCACGTGATCGTGTTTCCCGATCCGGGCAAAGTCTGCCAGGAGCACCGTATCCATGCCAAACCGGAAACCCTGCTTTTTCTGGAGTATCTTCATCCCCGCCAACTGCAGGTCCTCCAAGTTTTCGTCAGGGTGAACCAGTTCTGTATCCAGCATGTCTGTCTCCCTCCGATTCCGGTGCATTTTGCTTTAGGCATAAAGATCCCCAATTTAGCAAAATGCATTGTTATTATACTACTTTTCAAGCCACCTGTCCACGCCTATTCCAAAGGTGCTTGCGGCCGCAATCGTTGTAAACACATGCTTTTTGCGTGGTATTAGAACAATCAAAACCATGATAAAAGCAGAGCCATCACGGCCCTGCCTTTATCATGGAATATGCGACTTATTCAGCCTTATCCTCGGCCTTTTTGCGCGTTGTACGCTTCTTGGGCTTTTCTTCCTTCTCCTCTTCAGCTGCGGCCTTCTTCGTGGTTTTCTTGGCCGCAGTCTTCTTTGCCGGAGCGGCTTCCTCTCCCGCTTTCTCTGCCTTTTTCCTGGGGGCGCGCTTCGCAGGCTTCTTCTCCGGCTCAGCGGGAGCTTCCTGTGTGCTCTGCTCCTGTGCCTCGATCACTGCGTCCTCAGGTTCAGAAGGGTCCCGGAGTGCTGCCTCCCCGATCAGACCCCGATAGAGCTGCACATACCGGTCAGCGGAACGTGTCCAGCTGAAATCGGTGGTCATGCCGCGCTCCTGGAGTACCTTCCAAACATCCTTGTGCTGATGATAGTAATCCGTTGCACGGTCAATGACATACAGCATGTCGTGTGCATTGTAGTTGAAGAACGTGAAGCCGTTGCCTTCTCCATTGTATTCATTGTAGGAGAGCACGGTATCACGCAGGCCGCCGGTTTCACGCACGATCGGGATGGTGCCGTAGCGCATGGCGATCATCTGGCTCAGACCGCAGGGTTCAAACTGGCTGGGCATAAGGAACATGTCGCAGCCTGCATAGATGCGGTGTGCAAGCGCACTGTCCATATCAAAGCGGCTGGCCACACGGCCCTTGAACGCATCCTGTGCCCATTCGAAGAGATTGACATAACGGCTCTCGCCCATGCCCAGAACGACCAGCTGAACATTCTTGTCGATGATTTCCCCGAGGACACAGTCCACAAGGTCCAGACCCTTCTGGCTGCTCAGACGGCCAACCATACCGATGACCGGGATGTCAGGATCCACCGTCAGGTTCATCTCTCTCTGAAGCGCTTCCTTACAAGCGGCTTTGCCGGAGAGATCCTCAGGGCTAAACTTGCTGGCAATCGACTCGTCGTGGGAAGGATCAGAATCCACCACATCCAGACCATTGAGAATGCCGTACACTT
>JAFUZB010000242.1 GCA_017476845.1 Clostridia bacterium | reverse complement strand
GGGGAAAGGACAATCTCAGCATCCCGGTTGATCAAACCGAGGCGCAGTCCATCTCCTGCTTTCACACTAATCTTGGCAAACCCATACTGATCAAAAGGCTCAATCCGCGCATATTTCGGGGAAAGAACAATCTCCCCTTCCTCATCAAGGAGCCCAAGAGACCCGTTCAGTGTAACCAAAGCGTAGTGCAGATCAAAGGCCTGTATATCGTCCCAATACGCTGGCATAACTGTGCAGGTCGTAAAATTCACCAGCGCCCACAGGTCATGAAAGCAATAGGCGAACCGTTCGCTCGATAACTTCCGCGTTTCCTCTGCAAAGGTGACAACGCCCAGGGCATAGCTTTTCTTTTCACTGTCCAGATAATCCTCGAGCGATGAAAACACCGCGTATGCCTGGCTGTAATGACCCTCGTGGACAAGTGATGTGCCATAAGCGTACAGGGCACGATCCTGGAGTGCCTGTGCACGTTCACGGCTGTCCTGGTAGTCCTTCAATGACAGGAACAGCTGATAGGCCGAATAGAAGTCCTCCGCCTGCTCGAGCCTCTCTGCTTCTGCATAAGACTGTGCGTGCATGGTTTCCAGGATCTTCTCTGCCCGGCTTTCACTGTCCGCATACGGAACCACTTCTGTAAAAGCGTTATACGCCGCCTCCAGGGCACCTTCCTGCTCCAATGCCTCCGCAGCCTCATAGGCTGCCTGTACGATCTGCTTTTGCAGCGCGGCCGCTCTCTGTGTGCTGTCCCTGTAGGGAAGCAGTGCGTTGAAGGCATCAAGGGCCTCCTGAAGCTTTCCTGCTTCTTCATACCCCTCGGCTATCCGGTACTCCCTGTCCCGGATCTTCTCGGGGATTGCTTTGGCACGTTCCGCAAAATCAAGGTAATTGGGGTAGGCTCTGTATACCTTAAGTGCGCTCTCATAATCCCATACCTGCTCGTAGGAAAGGGACAGCACCTCCTGCAGTCTCAGCTGGCTGTCGTTAAAATCGCCCAACTGCTCCAGTGACACGCTGGCAAGAGCATACGCCTCGTCTTCAATATTCTGGAGCGCACGCGAGTACATGGCCCACAGCGGTGCATCGCTATATGCGCCCAGCTGGTCGAAGGACTGCGCGGCTTCCTCGTATTTCGCCTGCGATAGCTGCGACATCGCTTGGGAGAAGAGCTTTTCTTCATTCGTTTCCGCAAAGGAACTGTTCAAAGTACATAACAGCAGCAACATGCTGCCCAGGATGATCCATGTCTTCCGCATGCAAGAACCTCCATATCATCAATAGCTTTCCGGTGGTGCCTGAAATTGGCGGTTGTTCTCCGGTCGCATAACTGGACCCGTCAGCTTTCTTCCCGATCACGCAGGGCTTCCCTGAGAGCAAGGTATGGCGCATCTTCCTCGAAAAGCACAGAACCGATGCCCGCTCTTACCTCCCTGTCGCCAAGACATGCTGCCACCACCGGGGAAAAGCGCGTCCCCGAGAGTCTGAGCACCGTGTCCATGGCCCTGTCCAGTCGCTCCCGTTTTTCCTTTTCATCCATCGCCTCCCCGACTTCCTCCATCAAGTAGGCTGCCACGGCATCGATGTCCGTGACCTTCCGGTACGGGGAGGTGTTCCTGTCGTAGACAGGATGTATCTGGGCGTACCATGCATGATGGCCCAGCGCGGTGTCTGCATACATTGCGGTGCTCTCATGCTTCCTAAGGTCCTGGAACCCTGCCAGGTCATGTGTTTCCATCATCCGGTCCTCGTCGCTGAACAGCTGCCTGGCATAGGCGCCTGTCAAATGCATCTTCAGCCTCCCCGCATCCATATAGAAGGCAGCGAGATGCACAAAGTTTTCCGGCAGCTCCGCGTCCGCAAGGCTGTTACCCGAGGCTACGACATATCCTGCGAGAAGATCGCATACGCAGGCGCGTCGCTCACAGGCCAGAAAGAGCGGCATATCATAGCGCGCCATCAGCCTTCGAACCAGTTCGGCATAGGTCAGCTGCCCCGGGATCTCGACAAACTCGGTGAGCATCTCCGAGAGCAGAAAGAACACATAGTCGTCCATGCGCTCCTCCGGAAGGGAAAGCATCCTGCGCAGCATGCGCCGATATGCCCTGTCCAGAAAGCGCAGCCGCCGTCCGTCCTCCCGCGCCTGGGTGTCCCGCACCAGCCTTCCGTAATAGATGGGAAGCTGAACATTCCCGTAGAGCCCGTCCATGCTCGCATCCTCAGGATCGGTTGCAAGGATCAGCTGCTCCATGCGATGCAGCGTATCCTCCAGGCTCGCATGGCCGCAGGTGTAGTTCATCTCGTAGTAGGGCCAGAGCCAGCGGTTGCTCGGCCGACCGCTGCCAAGCTCGGGACGGAAGACCTCGTAGCAGGAGTCCAGCACCAGGCTCAGCTCCGCCGGCGTCAGATCGCCGCGGGAAAGTTCGGTGCGGTTGGCACTCATCTGCTGGTGTGTGGCCCGGATGTACCGCTCCCAGGGAAGGCCCGGTGAGGCAGACGTGTAGTCCGGGTCCTTGGCGATGCTGAGCACCCGCGCACTCGCCGCAATCTTCCGGTGCGGGTTTCGGGAAGCAATCGCAATGTTGGCCTGGGCGCGGATCACATAGCCGCGCGTTTCCTCCGAGGTGAGGCGGTGAAGAAAAGGCAGATAGGATGCGGCCTCGGTGAAGAGCATTTCCGCCTGAAAGTACAGACTGTCGCGCACTTCTCCGGGAACCCGCTCAATGCTCCGGTTCATATAGTACATGCCCATGCCGAGCTTGTAGAGTTCCCGGATGATGCCGTCCCGGTCTGCGCGAATCCTGTGCAGGCGAAGCAGGGCCGCATGGATGGCGCAGTATACCCCGATGTCTGCATTGCGTTTCCAGTCCATGAGGGCATCCGCAAAGCCGCTGAGCTCCGAGATCTCCGTTTCCCCCGCACCTGCGAGCGCATCCAACTGCGGAAAGAGATGGTCCGTGAGCAGACAAAGATTCTCTGCCCGAAGCGACCGAATCTCCTGTTCCGTATGGCAAACCTGAGCAGCAAACACTCCGTCAGATGCCGGGGCTAGCGGGGTATAGAGGAGCTTCTGCACCTTCAAGCAATTCTCCAGGTAGGTCTTCTGATAGACTTTCATCCTTCCGTTCCCCCTGCATGCACCCACAGCACCTGCATGAGGCTTGGGATGTCGATGGGCTTGGCGATATGTCCGTTCATCCCCGCTGCCTTCGCCCGGTGAATATCCTCGGCGAAGGTGTTGGCGGTCATGGCATAGATGGGAAGGGTGAGGGCGTCCGGATGGTCAAGGTCCCGGATGGCATGC
>JAFUZB010000241.1 GCA_017476845.1 Clostridia bacterium | reverse complement strand
CTACTGGTCCTGGCAGGAGTTCCTCGGGCCCTTGATCTATATCAGCAAGCCCAAGCTCTATCCCGCCTCCATCGCACTGAAGATGTTCTCAGATCCCGCCACACAGACCAACTGGTCCGGCCTGTTCGCTATGACCACCCTCTCCATCGTACCTGTGCTGCTGGTCTTCCTGTTCCTGCAGAAGTACCTGGTCGAGGGCGTCGCCACCACCGGTTTGAAGGGATAATATCATGGCCCGGGGAGTCATCTCCCCGGGCGTTTGCCTGCCGTCGCCCCGTTCCGTCCCAAGTAGGAACGACCGCGCTTTATCTTACTTAATCGTTTAAGTTATCAATATCAGGAGACCCCGGAGCCCTGATCGGATGGACTCCGGAGTACATTGTTTTTCTCAGGGCTTTTTGCCAAACAGGTTATAGTCCTGGTCCAGGAAGTAATTGATGGTGTTCTCATCCGAAAGCGATCCGTCGATACCGCCTTCGGTGACGGAATACCGCCCGTCCACCAGCGCCAGATCCCATGAAGGCATCTCCTGATAGGGGGCACCGCAGACATACAATTCAACCAGGAGCCATCCTACCGTACTGTTGAGGTCAGGTGTTCCGCTCTGGAAGTACAGGACCAGCGAAAGCGCATCACCCTTGACGATAATGAAGGGATCCGCGTCTTCCTCCTGGCTGAGAAAGATACCCTTGGGGAAGTTTTCCAGACCTTCGGTGAGCGCTTCCCAGTACACACAGCCGCTGGTTGCCAGATAGATGCTCATGAGACGGTTGATCAGGTCCTGATAGATGTTGTCCGTGTCATGATAGCTTCCCGGTACATCATACACATGATAGGGAGACATGCCTGACGGACTGAGATAGGCCGATATTCCCCTTGCGTAAATATCGTCCGTTGCCGCCTCAAGGGAAGCAAAATCCGCATGATCCTCCAGTTTCACTTCGCTGACATACATCGCCTTTTCCAGCTGCGTCGCATTCTCCAAGGATAACTCCGGAATATCATAGACCTTTCCTGTATAGATCACCGCGTCCTCATCGGGAATGCCAGAGAAGGCCATCTGCAGCAGGATATAGCCGACGCAGGCCATGCGCTCCTGCTCGGTACCCAGCATGAGGGTTGTCTGCACGTTATCCTGGCTCAGCACCTGTACGCCGACCACCCGGTCTTCCTCGTCTGTCCAGACAATCACACTCCCGGCGTAAGGCTTCAGCGCCTCGGAAATCCCGTTGAGAGATGTTGTGAGCCGGTTCCCCTTCATCGTCAGATAACAGCCGATCTCCGCAATGCCCGCATCCAACGCTGTATATCCTCTCTCTGCCTCCGCGCTCCCCGTATCCTGGGCAGTGGGACTCGTCTCTTCCTCGGCCAAGCCTACCGACAGGGTCATCAGGGCGAGCACAAGAAGTAACGAAACAAGACGCTTGATTTTCAGCATGTTTGAACCTCCCTCATCTGTCCACCGAACCGGCTATTCCGTGTCGGAATCCCGTTTCGCATTTTAGTGTACTGCGTGCCTCTCCATCATAGGCAAAAGGGCCGTTATGTGCAAGAGGGGATCCCAACCAAACCGGCCTCCGCCTCTTGATTGCCCGCCGCATGTCTGCTATGCTTGCCGTCGTTACCGTGGACAAATGCGTTGCCTGTGCGCAAGATATACGGTCCCCCTGAAGCACTGTAGGGGCTTGGCTTGTGTGGCTTTTTCCTAACTGTATGTGCATTTGTCAAGCGATCCGGCGTCTGCCTGCTTTATGTTTTTTCAGAAGGAGAATCGCTGCATGAAGGATCATGGACGCAAATCCAGCTTGTTCAAGCGATATGCCATCCTCTTTTTCGCCGCCATGTTCGTGCTTGCAGGCGGCATCACTTTCACCCTGTTTCACTTTTCCTCGGAGAAGTTTGTCGCCTATGAGCAGAAGCGGATAGAGGATGCCGCCGCACAGGCCGCGCAGGATCTGGAAACCCAGTACCTGGCCTTCCAAGATGTCGCTCACCATATCCGGGCATCCTCTATGTACCGGCCGGGCGTGCTGCGCTCCGATCCATACAGAGATATTGAGCTTCTCGATGACTTTGTCCGCTTCACCAACTATTCGCCGATCATCTATCATTACTTCCTGATGTACCAGGACTCCGACAAAATCTATACATCCGACGGAAAAACCTCCTACTTCATCTACTACTCCCGATCCGTTCTGGGGATGGATGACGAAACAGCGGATGGTTTTTACGCCATGCTCCATGAGTTTGGCCAGGAGCAGATCCTGGCTGTGAACCAGCAAAATTACCTGATCTTCCCGGTCCGGTTCACCAACACGGACAACGCACAGGAAAATGCCGTCATGGTTTTCTGCGTTTCCCAGCAGGACTTTGCCTCCCGTGTGCACGCTGTTTCCGACCTGCTTGACGACATCCTGGCGCTTGAAATCAACGGAACCTATGTCCTGGGGAATCCGCCCGAATTGTCCGATAAAGCTTCCCCCCGCGCGGAGCGCTTTATCACCACAGTGACGGGCATCCACCAGATCGTTTCCTGCCACATTGACACCGCGATTGACCGCTGGCCGCTCCTGCTCGCCTCCGTCCCCTCCTGGATGTATTTCAGCATTCTGCTTATTCTGCTGCTCCTGTCTGCCCTGTCTTTGCTGCTTGCCCGCGTTTCCGTGCTGCCGCTTCGCAGATTGCTGAACCGACATCAGTCCTCAGATTCCTTCTATAACGAGTTCATTCAGCTCGATGAAATGGTCAGCAAAATGGAAGAGGAGAATCAGAACTCCTCCCGTCTTCTGCGTAACCGAACCCTGCTGACAATTCTCCGCGGCTATTACAGTGAGCGTCTCGTGGAGCATTGGGGCTTTCTGCACCTTGTCTTTGATCAGCCCCGCTACTGCGTTGCCATTCTCGATGACCGGGAGGCTTCCCCGGAGACCATTGAGAAGGCTGAGGATGCTCTCGCCACCTCCGCCCCGGGTGCACGGATCTATCTGTGTCACTCAGCAGCAGAAGGCATTGTAGCGGTGATCTTCGGCTTTGACTCAGATAGCGTCAGACAGAAGCTCATCAATACCGTGGAGGAAACGCTCTCCTGCCGCCTCACCATCGGCCATGATGTCGATGCACCGGAAAGAATCTCCACCTCGTACATGGATGCCCTTACCACATTTCATCAGACCAAGGGACAGCAGCCCGTGGATGCGCATCTGTTCATCATGCGCCTGGTTGCAGCCGCGGAAGATGGAGATGCACAGTCCGTTCAGGAGGCATGCCGCAAGGTTTCCGAGGAATCGGCGCCCTTTTCGGCACAGATGGTCAAGCGCTTCATGATGGAGGTCTCACACGAACTGGAATCCGTTGCCTCGGCAAAGCATGTGACGATCGACCGCAGCCAGCTGACAAATCTCGGCCTTCTCTCCAATCTTGAGACCGCACTGTCCGATCTTGCATCCATCGTGATCCAAGCATTCCACCGGGAGACCTCCCCTGCCGAGCGCAGAATGAACGCCCAGAGCGGAGAGATCATCCAGTATGTCCAGGAGCACGCCTATGATCCCGATTTTGATCTCGGATCGGTCGGTACCCATTTTTCCCTGAACAACGATTATGTCAGCTCCATGATCAAATCGGCTACCGGAACCCCCTTCAAGGAATACCTCACCCTTCTGCGCATGGAGCGTGCCTGCGAACTGCTCCGCGAGCATCCCGAGATGACCGTCACCGAAATCAGCCAACAGGTTGGGTATAGAAAAGTATCTAACTTCATCAAAAAGTTCAAGGACATCCATGGCATCACGCCCTCGCAGTACAGGTGACATTTCCCATGCCCGGTTTGCATAATCTGGTTGAAATTCTGCAATTTTGATACAAAATTCCGGATTTAGGGCATTGCTGATACCCCTTTTCCGACCCTACAATCACAGCGAAAACCAAACGTTAACGCTGTGCTGTACGTGTCGGGAAAGGGTGTTTTTTATGCAGATACGCAAAAGCCAATCTCCCCGGAAAAAGAACCTCTCCAAAAGGCTCAAGGAGAGCTGGCAGTGGTACCTGCTCCTGCTTCCCGCCTTCGTTTATATCGCCATCTTCCATTATGGTCCGATGTACGGTCTGCAGGTCGCCTTCAAGAACTACCGCCCCCGCCTGGGTATCTTCGGCAGTGAGTGGGTAGGGTTTGAGCATTTTGCCAGGTTCATCGCCTACCCGGACTTCTGGAAGATGATCCGCAACACGCTGTCTATCACCCTTTACTCCCTCGCGACCTTCCCCTGCGCCATCATATTTGCGCTCATGCTCAATGAAGTCGGTCATCTCAAGCTGAAGAAGACTATGCAGATGATCACCTACGCACCGCATTTCATGTCGGAGGTCGTCGTCTGCTCTCTGGTTCTCATGATCCTTGACCGCGGTACAGGACCTGTCAACAACATTATCACCGCGCTTGGAGGCACACGTCAGTCCTTCATTACCAATCCGAACTACTTTGCCTCCATCTATGTATGGTCAGGAGTATGGCAGAACATCGGCTGGAGCTCCATCCTGTATATTTCCGCGCTTTCCTCCATCTCCCCCGAGCTCGTGGAGGCAGCGAAAATTGACGGTGCCAACCGTTTCCAGATCATCCGCCACGTCAATATTCCCGGCATTCTGCCCACCATCGCCATCACCTTCATCATGCGAACCGGCAGCCTGCTTTCCGTGGGTTACTCCAAGATCTTTCTTCTGCAGAACGACCTGAACCTCGATACATCTCAGGTTATCTCCACCTATGTCTACAATATCGGCCTCCTCGGCGGGCAGTACAGTTATTCCACCGCAATCGACCTGTTCAACAATATCGCCAATATCATCGTACTGCTCATCTCCAACCGTATCGTCAAGGCCGTGACCGATACAGGTCTTTTCTGAGGGAGGCGGATTCCATGACCAAGGTTGTCTCATCACCTGTGCGGCACACGCGTATTTCCATGTTTGACATCGTCAATATCACCCTGCTCCTGCTGCTTACCCTTCTTGTGGCCTACCCCATTTACTACACTGTCATTGCGTCTTTATCCGATTCCCAGGCGGTGGCCACGGGCAGAGTGAGTCTACTCCCTGTGGGCTTTCAGACTACCGCCTACCGCGCCGTGTTTGAGAACAAGCAGATCTGGACAGGCTACCTCAATACGATCCTCTATACCCTTGGCGGTACGGCCTTCAATCTATTCCTGACTATTCCCGCCGCATATGCCATGAGCAAGAAACGGATGCTTGGCCATCAGCTGCTCACATGGTACTTCCTCATCACCATGTACTTTGGCGGAGGCATGATCCCGACCTATCTGCTCAACAAGTCCCTGGGTCTTGTGAACAACCCGATGATCATGGTGATTTCCGGTGGACTTAGCGTCTACAACATGATCGTCACCCGCACCTACTATCAGAACAGTATCCCGGAAAGCCTCTATGAGGCCGGAAGGATTGACGGCTCCAGTGAACTGGGGATCTTCTTCCGCATTGCCCTGCCGCTCTCCCTGCCCATTATCGCG
>JAFUZB010000240.1 GCA_017476845.1 Clostridia bacterium | reverse complement strand
CATCCCAGGCAATAATGGTGGAATAGTTTTCACCGTTACGTCGTCCGTCCAGGTTAACACTGGCATTGAAATCCATAACTTCGTTAGTTTCATAGCTCACTTTGCCATTGCCTGCTTGCGGAACAAGGTAATTTGCGTACTGTGTATTCTGAAGCCAATAATAATAGCTGAGACTTCCGTCCGTGTTTTTCCCCTCGGTAAATTGCCACAGAGCGGTATTGACTTGTGTTCCGACCCATTCAATACCGTCTCCTGTATCATAGCAGCGTATCAAAGAACCGTCGTGGTCAACGGCATAAAATTCGTATCGCTTGGTGGTTTCGTTCCAAACACGAGTATAAATCACTACCGACTTGCCATCGGATACATTCACTGCATCGGAAATACTCACCTTTCTCGCAGTGTATTCTGTAAAATCCTCTTCTGTAAGCACGGATTTTTCAACTAGGTTTAGCCATGATGTTGCGCTATCGCTAGCTGTGGCATTGAAGCCGTTGGACGTATTATTAGGAAGATTTAGTGCATAACCATTTACGACAAAATGCCATTTACCAGAGTTCGCGCCGGTTCCAGGACGTGCCGTGATCAAAGATTTTACGGTATCGGGACTATCGGACAGATAGACATTCCCACCGTCAATAGTCAGAAACTTCGCTTTCCCGTCCACGGTTGTATACAGATAGTATTGATCTTGTTGTACCTTTTGGAAAGTCCACTCTGTAATGGTACTTTCACCGGAAACAAGGAGTATCCCATTGTTGTCCAGCACATCTGGACGCATGGTTAGATCTGTCCCCATAAGCCGTTTTTGGTTGCTCACAGTTTGGGAGACTGAGGAGAGAGCAGCAGCTGTTACGGATTCATCGTGATATGCGATACCGAAGGATTTTCCGTCAAGTGCATAAGGGTCATCAGAGGGTGTCGTAGTAGTTGCATCGGTAATATAGATTCTCGCATTCGTAGCATCACTATTGTTTTGGTAGAAGCGTATCCCGCCGCCTCCATTGGAATGCTGCAGATATCGGCTATCAGAACTGTGCTTAAAGAAAAACTTGTTGGGAGTAACTGTGGCACTCAACGTTATTTTGGTTCCAGATGCTGAAAGTTCAATGTCGTTGCCAGATTTTTGATGGATATACTGTTTATTTCCGTTAAGTAGCGTATAAATGTAAAATGTGTTTTCTTCTGCGGGAACTGCCTCAAAATACCATTCTGCCGCAGAATAGGAATCAGTGTTTTCTATGAGGCAACTATTGCTGTTAAGTGCTGAAGTAAAGTATTTCTTCGGGGTGCCGTAAGAAAGAAGATAGGGTTTGCCTTCTTGTATTTCGTTGATTGCTTTAAGATCGTATGGATCGAACAGAACTGGCGAAGGTGCATCGATGATAGCGTATACACTGAACCCAGAGGCTTGGAAAAGAATGACACGATCTTGTGTAGTGCTATCTACAATGCTGCCGTATACAGACCCATCTTCAAAATGTACCACTTGCGTGTTTGTGACAGCTTCTTGAGTGGTAGCTTTATCTGCCAGCTCAATGCGCACGTCAACAGTAGTCCCAGCGTTTGGCTGGTACTTGATGCTGTGATCTGCCTGATCCACAATCTTGATGTCGAACAGCCGGATATACTCCGCGCTGCCCTCTTCCATACCAAGGGCACTTTCTGTGCGCGCTACATACGCTTCGTAGCTTCTGTCAACTGTCGAAGACGTTTCTGTTCCGCTCTCGCTATTTTCGGTTTCAGCGCCTTCGGTAGGGAGGATTTCGCTTACTTCCAGCTCAGCGGTATCCGGTATCCCGGAATCGGGCCCAAAGGCTACGGTGATATTATAATTATGGCCGTCGCTTGCCAGGATGTTCTTTTCCAGGATAATGCCGACAACAGCATACACAGAGAAGCTGTCAGATTCAAAGGAGAGCTCGTCGTCTTGCCTCTCCACGGAAAGTACATCGACAGTTTCCCCGTAGTGAACAACGCTCAGAGTCTCGTCAATCTTTTCCTCAAGTGCTATGGTGACCTGAACAGGGGCAAGCGGAGAGACTTTTCTCCCGAAACCGTCCAGAATGGAAATGTCAAAGAATCGGGCATAGGAAACGGCATCTTGCGCCCAGTCAAGTACATCGACTGTCTGCGACAGATAGTCTGCATAAGCGTCCGTATCCTCAAGGAGTTCTTCGACAGCAAGCTGCGTATCGTCTGGAATACCGGCATCCGGGCCGTAGGCAACGGAAATCCTGTAGCGATTTCCGTCGCTTGCAAGCACGACCTCTTCAATGGTGGAGAGAAAGCCGTAGATGGAAAACCCGGAAGCTTCGAAGGAGACGGACTGTGCATTGCAGGTGGATTCCACCACCTCAGGTGTGTCGGTAAAGTGGACGACCTGGACATCCATTCCCTTCTCCATATCGGTGAGTGCAATCTCCACAGTGACGGTGGCGCCTTCTTTGGGCTGCAGCGTCTCCCCATCCTTGGAAATGGTCAGATCAAAGAAACGGGCATAATCAATGAACCCGGCACCCACGCCGAGCGTTTCTTCCGCGCGCAGAACAAAGTCTTTGTAGCTGTCCGCGTTATCGGTGATCTCAGTGGCCTCCAATACCGCATCTTCCGGTATCCCGGAATCGGGAGAGAAGGTCACCGTCACGGTATAGTTGTTTCCGTCGCTTGCGATGACGTGTGTTTTCAGTACGGTGCCGACAATAGCATATACGGAGAAGCTTCCGGCTTCAAAGGTGATCCATTCGTCCTCTGCCGAGACACTTGCCACATATTCAGGGACAGCTGCCTCGTCCGTAAGATGATAGACGTCCACCTCATCCCACTGGGAAAAGGCGGTATCGCGCAGATGGACCTGTACCTTCTTGTCTGCGGGCTGCCAGGTTTTCCCCTTCTTCTGCTGATTGGCGTTGGCATAGATGCGAATATCGTAGGCAACGAGAACCTCTTCGTTATCCATGGCGATCGTGACCGGGACAGCTTCAATGATTCCGTTCCCGGGGATTTTTCCTGTGAGATACAGGTCATTGTTGGCAAAGAGGATCCCGTCGTCGGTGAGCGGGATGTCGTCTTCGAAATCGTCCTCGTCCTCTGGAACCACGATAAGGGCAATGCCGTTTACGCCCTTAAACGCGAGGGGAAGGTATATGCTTGCACCCACGCCGTGCGGCATGCGAAGGCGGGTGACTGGGGTATTGTCCTTCAGGGTATACAAAGCCAGCGCCTGACCCTCGGGCAGCGTGGGCAGCGCAGTCAGTGTGGCTTCCAGGTAGAGCTCGGTGTTGTTTTTGATGTTATCCACGGTCCAGGCTTCGAGCACAGTCCCCTCGGAGGAGACTACAGAGGCCTTGCGCACAGCGGGAACCTGATTTTTTCTGTGAAAGCCTTCTACCAGGATGGAAAGATACTCTCCTGCAGTTTCATAGAGATAGGCGACTTCGTTCTTCGCTTTAGTGCGCAGGGGCTTTCTGGCATATACGGCGGTGATCTCCATGTTGGAGGAGACGACGGTGTCTTCAAAGACGCTTTGGCCGCCTGATTCCCAACCTTGAAAGGTATAGTTCTCCTTGCTTGGTGCGACAGGAGAAAGATCGAGATTTCCACCTTCAGTCACATAGGAGTGCGCAAGAAATTCACCGTCTGCATAATAGGTGACGGAATAATAGGTCTGGGCCTGCCATGTGCCGGTCACCGAAGACATAGCCTCCGAGATGACGTTCAATGGCAGGGAAGATAAACAAAGCACCAGTACAATGCAAAGTGCGAGCAAGCGTTTGCCCATGTCCGACACCTCCCGTCAGGAGTAACATGGGGGTCATGCGACGCAGACGTTGCGTGTCACGGCACATGAAGATTGTCCCCTCAGGGCGATTGTATATACACGAACATAAATATTCGCAGCAGAAAACAAGTATCATGGATTGGGGAAAACCCATACAGCACAAGGGAATTTCCCGTATCTCTATTATATTCGCTGCGCGAAAACAGTCAATGTGCACCCATGGAGAGGGAGGTGCTAGCATCCTCCGAGGTGCGTCTGTACAGATAGTAGGTGAAGCTTCGCGGCCGGTCCGCGTTAGATTGATAAGGAAAGCTGGACTGCGCGACGAGTGTGTACCTGTCACTGTCAAGGCGGCGGCCTCTTGTCACAACATAGTCTGTGCTGCCCTCCTGCAGGCTCCGGTTCATCTCCTGCGTCATTTCCGGAAGCGAAATGTTCAGCTGGCAGAAGAAGCGCGATGACGGCGTGATGCCTGCGGCTGTGTAGAACCCGCCGTCGAGAAATCCGTAGTTGAGAAGCGTTGCATCCTCGTTCTGGGAGATGATGGCCGCAAACTGGTACTGCGGCATCGCTTGCCTGTCCGTGCCCAGAAGATAGGTGTTCAGGGAGGTCGTCCATCCCCAAGAGAAGCATAGTAGGGACAATAGCAGGGAGAGGACTGTCCGGGCCAAAGCGGGTGCTCGAAGGGTGCCTGCAAGGTCTGTCAGTGCGCGGTATCCGGGCAGGGTAAAGGCGGCGAGGATAAACGCATAATACGGGTAGGGGCGCGTACCGAGGGACACGAAGACAAGGCAGGCGGTTAGCCCCAGGAGAAGGACGGGCAGATGACGGAGGTCGCGAAGGGCGGTATAGAGGACTCCCAAGACAATGAGCGCAGTGATGACCGGATTCTGGGCAGCAAAGGTGAGTATGGTGGAGAGCAACCCCGAACGGCTGGCACCGCGTGCGCCTCCGGCGGACGGGCTGTATCGGGTGATGTTGTTGAGGAAGTACACTTCGTACAGATCACCCACGGCACCGTTTACAAGGAAGTAGAGCAGCACGGGGACGGAGACGGTGAGCATGCCCAGGAGAAAGAAAAGGATGAGACGGAAAAGACGGGAAAACTCTCTGTGGATGACACAGAAGACCGCGATGTACAGGGCATAGGCGAGATAGAAGCCGCAGAGGGTATACTTGATCCACAAAATCGCTCCGGCAGCCATTCCGATGCGGTAGGCATGCCGGTTGTCAGGGACAGGTGTGGTCAGCGCTACGGAGAGGCTGTAGGCAAGAAGCGGGAGGGAGAGCTCCTCGGCACTGTCGCCGGACGCAAAGGCCGTGGTGCTGAAGATGAGGGTAAGGAGCCCCGGAAGGAGCAAAAGCCGTGCATCCCGCGGGCGCCCTGCGAAGTGCCACAGAGACAAGGCAGAGCCGAAGCAGCAGAGGATCTCGAGCAGCCATACCCCGAGGAAGGACCGGTCAGACACAAGGGCGGCAAGCGCGTGGAGAAAATACAGAAGCGGCCCCTTTTGCTCATAGACGTCCCGGTACAGGACGTGCCCGGACAGGATGGACTTCCCTGTGGTCAGAAAGCAGTTCGCATCCACCCAGTCGTTGAGGGGATAGAGCGGGGAGGACTTGGAGAAAACGGAGATGACAAGGGCAGAAAACACCCCGAGCAAAAGATACGGCTGGTAGCTGCTGATTCGTCTGTGCATGGGTGCGCCCCCTCTCCTGTGATGGGCAAAGTATACGCGGTGTGCCTGAAAAGTGGATGAAGGCTGTGTGTGCAAAGGGGAGAGCAGGACATAAAAAGACCTCAGCCTTACGGCTGAGGCCTTGTAAGTTACGGGAAGATTACAGCTGAGGACCTGCGGCGACCAGTGCCTTGCCGGCATCGTTGGTCTCATACTTGACGAAGTTCTTGATGAACCGTCCGGCGAGATCCTGGGCCTTGGTATCCCATTCGGTGGGATCCTTGTAGGTGTCGCGCGGATCCAGGATAGCCGGATCCACACCGGGAAGCGCGGTGGGTACTTCGAAGTTGAAGTAGGGGATCTTCTTGGTCTCGGCCTTCTCGATATCGCCGTTCAGGATCGCGTCGATGATGCCGCGGGTATCCTTGATGGAGATACGCTTGCCGGTTCCGTTCCAGCCGGTGTTGACCAGATAGGCCTTGGCGCCGGTCTTTTCCATCTTCTTGACGAGCTCTTCAGCATACTTGGTGGGATGCAGCTCGAGGAAGGCCTGGCCGAAGCAGGCGGAGAAGGTG
>JAFUZB010000239.1 GCA_017476845.1 Clostridia bacterium | reverse complement strand
TGATACCTTTCTTTTTGGCGGTACAGTCCAACAAGTGCGTTGATGATGTGTGTGGCACTTGTAGGCCGGTATCCCTCTTTTTGTTTACCATAATACCATGCCTATAGGAAGTTGCAAGACTAATATCCAGAATCACGGTGATAGACTAATTTCCAGTTTGGACTTTCGAAACCTGCACTTAGATTTTCATATGACGCAGACCCGAAATTTTTGATATCTTCTGGACAAATCCGGGGAATGGTGTTATCATGCCGTCAGCACAAAAGCCCAAGCGGCAAAGCCCCAAGAAACATGGAATATAGACGGGAAGACCGTTTATAGAATACACGGCGTATGCCGTGAACAAGGAGGAACACCCCTATGAAAAAGCTGATCTCTCTTTTCCTATGCCTCGCGATGGTACTGTGTGCCATGAGCGCCCTGGCTGAAGGCCAGAAGGTTGGCGTCTCCATGCCCACCAAGGACCTGCAGCGCTGGAACCAGGACGGCGAGAACATGGAAAAGCAGCTGGTGGAAGCCGGCTACAGCGTTGACCTGCAGTTCGCCTCCAACGACGTGCAGCAGCAGCTCAACCAGGTCACCAACATGATCAACAACGGCGTTGACGTCATCGTCATCGCTGCCATCGAAGGCTCTTCTCTGGGCTCCGCTCTGGACCTGGCCAAGGAAAAGGGCATCCCGGTCATCGCTTATGACCGTCTGCTCATGGAATCCGACGCTGTGTCCTACTATGCCACCTTCGACAACTACATGGTCGGCACCGTGCAGGGCAACTATGTGAAGGAAGCTCTGGATCTGGACAATGCTGAAGGCCCCTTCGCGCTGGAAATCACCGCGGGCGACCCCGGCGACAACAATGCCAACTACTTCTACTCCGGTGCTCTGGACGTGCTCAAGCCCTACATCGAGGCTGGCAAGCTGACCGTTAAGTCCGGCCAGACCGAGTTCACCGACGTTGCCACCCCCACCTGGAAGACCGAGGTTGCTCAGAACCGTGCAAGCTCCATCCTGGCTTCCTTCTATGCTGACGGCTCCAACATCGACGTGTGGCTCTGCTCCAACGACTCCACCGCTCTGGGCGTCACCAACGCTCTGGAAGACGGCTATGACGGAGAATGGCCCATCATCACCGGTCAGGACTGCGACATCTCCAACGTCAAGAACATGATCGCCGGCAAGCAGAGCATGTCCGTGTTCAAGGACACCCGTACCCTGGCTGCTCAGGTCGTGAAGATGGTCGGTCAGATCCTCGCGGGCGAGACCGTTGACGTCAACGACACCGAGACCTATGACAACGGCAAGATCGTGGTTCCCTCCTACCTGTGCGAACCGGTATTTGCCGATGTGAACAACTATGCCGAGCTGCTGGTTGAATCCGGCTACTACACCGCCGATCAGCTCCAGTAATGCATAAGTAAACTGAACATGAAACGATGCAGGTGGCAGGTGTTCACCTGCATCGTTTCCGTAAGAAAGACCCCTACGCATCCGCCCCGGGGGTCCTAGCTGGAGGATAGTCATGGCCAACATTCTGCTGGAAATGAAGAACATTACGAAGACCTTTCCGGGCGTCAAGGCGCTCGACACTGTGAACCTTCAGGTGGAGGAGGGAGAAATCCACGCTCTGGTCGGGGAAAACGGCGCGGGCAAATCCACCCTGATGAATGTGCTGAGTGGTATCTATCCTCACGGCACCTATGAAGGGGACATCATCTACAACGGTCAGGTCTGCCGTTTTTCCAACATCAAGGATTCCGAGAAGCTCGGCATCGTCATCATCCACCAGGAGCTCGCCCTGGTGCCCGAGATGACCATCGGCGAAAACATGTACCTGGGCAATGAGGTCGGGCATAAGTTCGCCATCAACTGGAACAAGACCTATGCCGAGGCGGACAAGTACCTGAAGATGGTGGGCCTGGAGGAGAGCTCCAAGACATTGGTCAAGACGATCGGTACAGGCAAGCAGCAGCTGGTGGAGATCGCCAAGGCATTGGCCAAGAAGGCGAAGCTGCTGATTCTGGACGAGCCGACCTCCTCCCTCAACGAGGAGGATTCCCGGGCGCTTTTGGACCTCATGCTGAGCTTTAAGAAGCAGGGGATGACGATGATCATCATCACCCACAAGCTCAACGAGGTCGCCTACGTGGCAGACAAGATCACGGTCATCCGCGACGGCACGACCATCGAGACCATCGACAATCACGGCAAGGAGCCGGTGAGCGAGGAAAGAATCATCAAGGGCATGGTCGGCCGCGAGATCACCAACCGTTTTCCCAAGCGCGAGGGCGTGAAGATCGGGGAGGTGGAGATGGAGATCAGCCACTGGACCGTGCATCATCCGCTCTATCCCGAGCGCAAGGTGGTGGACGATGTCTCCATGTATGTGCGCAAGGGTGAGGTCGTCGGTATCTACGGCCTGATGGGCGCCGGGCGCACCGAGCTTGCCATGAGTATCTTCGGGCAGAGCTACGGCGTGAATTTCTCCGGTGAGCTCAAGCTGGACGGCAAGAACGTCAAGATGAAAAAGAGTGAGGCGGACGCGATCCGCCACAAGATTGCGTATGTGACCGAGGACAGAAAGGGCAACGGTCTGGTGCTCTCCCAGTCCATCAAGGTCAATACCTCCCTGGCCAACCTTGGCGCCATCTCCTCGCATACCGTCATCGACGGCGACCGGGAGTACGCCGTGGCCGAGGAGTACCGCAACAAGCTCAAGATCAAGACCCCCTCGGTCGAGCAGCTGGTGGGTAATCTCTCCGGCGGCAATCAGCAGAAGGTGCTGCTTGCCAAGTGGATGTTCGCAGAGCCGGACGTCCTGCTCCTGGACGAACCCACGCGCGGCATTGACGTGGGTGCCAAGTATGAAATCTACTGCATCATCAATGACCTGGCCGCTGCCGGCAAGTGCGTCATCCTCATTTCCTCCGAGCTCCCCGAGGTCCTGGGCATGAGCGACAGGATCTACATCATGAACGAAGCGAAGATCGTCGGTGAGATGAAGGCGGAGGAAGCGACGCAGGAGAAGATCATGACGGCGATCCTCAGATCGGGAAGGGGTGCATGACAATGAGCGAGAAGCGCGCAGCAAAAGCCACCAGGAGCTTTAACCTGGGTGAGTTTTTTCAGAAATATACGATGATCATCGCCCTTGTCGTGGTGACGATCATCTTCTCCAGATGGCCCGGCAAGGAAGGCCTGATCCTTCTGCCCTCCAACCTGACGGGTCTCATCGCCGAGAACGCCTACGTGTTCGTTCTGGCCACCGGTATGCTTTTGTGTATCCTGACCGGCGGCAACATTGACCTCTCCGTGGGCTCGGTGGTCTGCTTTACCGCAGCCGTGGGCTGTATCATGATGGCCTCGGGCGCCAATATCTGGGTGACCGTTCTGGCCATGCTGGCCATCGGCCTGGCCATCGGCGTCTTCCAGGGCTTCTGGATTGCCAAACTCAGGGTGCCAGCCTTCATCGCGACCCTGGCCGGCATGTATGCCTTCCGCGGATTTTCCAACGTGGTGCTCAACGGCTACCGCGTGGATATCACCAATCAGACCTTCCTGATGCTCTTCGGAAACGGCAAGACGAGCTTCGTCCCGGATGTCATCCGGCAGCAGTTTACCGGTCTTGACAGCATCTTCAACAAGGAAAACACAGCGCTTGCCGGGATCATCGGCGAGAACTTCATCACCAACTTCAACCTCACCTGCATGGTCCTCGGTGCCCTGGCTGCGCTCATCTTTGTGATCGCACGCATCCGCAGGATCCGTGTGCAGAAGAAGCTGGGCATCATCCAGTCGACCTGGGGACAGGTTGTCAGCACCGTGATCATCGCACTCCTCGTGCTCTGGGTGGCCTTCAAGCTCAGCTGCTACCGCGGTCTTCCGTATGTGCTCATCTGGATTGCCCTGGTGCTGGGCATCTACGCCTACATCACCACCAAGACGGCCATAGGACGCCATCTGTATGCCGTGGGCGGCAATGAGAAGGCGACGGCACTCTCGGGCGTCAAGACGCGCAATGTCTACTGGTTTGCCTATGCCAATATCGGTCTTCTGGCCGGTCTTGCGGGCATTCTCACCGCCGGGCGCGCCAAGGGCATTGACCCTGTCTACGGCGAGGGGTATGAGATGGACGCCATCGCGGCCTGCTTTATCGGCGGCGCCTCCGCCTACGGCGGAACCGGCAAAGTGTCCGGCATGATCATCGGCGCCATCCTCATGGGCGTCATCAACAAGGGCATGATCATCGTGGGCGTCGATGCGAACTACCAGAAGGTGGTCAAGGGCATCGTGCTGCTCATCGCCGTCATGTTCGACGTGCTGTCCAAGCGGCAGAAGCGGTAAGGCAGGAGGGAGGCAAGAGTTATGGAAAAGAAATCGCTTACAGCTGTACTAAAAAAGAATGCGATGCTCATCGTCCTGGTGCTCGTGTACCTGTTTTTCCTCATCCTTACGGGCGGCAGCATCTTCAGTCCCTCGAGCTTTACAGAACTCATCAACCAGAATGCCTATGTGTATATTCTCGGTGCCGGCATGCTCATGTGCATGCTCACCGGCGGCAACATTGACCTGAGCTGCGGTGCCTTCGTGTGTCTTCTGGGCGCGTTGGGCGGCGTGTTCATGATCGTGCAGGGCATGAGCACCGGGCTTTCGATCCTCCTGCTCCTGCTCATCGGCGTTTTCTACGGCGTCGTGCTGGGCGCCCTCATCGCCTATGTGCATATCCCGCCGTGGATCGCGACCCTGGCCGGCTACCTGGCCTTCCGCGGCCTGGGTACCTCGATTCTCTCGAGCAACTCCAAGACCGGCTCGCTCGCACCCTTCCCCGTGAGCTTCCAGAACCTCTTCTACGGACGCGTCTTCCCCACGGAAAAGGGCGTCTTCAACTGGCCGTGCTTCCTCTTCGGTGTCCTCGCGGCACTCCTTGTGTGCCTGGTGATCTTTACCACGAGAAACAGCCGCCTCCGCAAGGGCTATGAGGCGGATTCGCTCAAGAGCGCTGCCATCAAGAGCGTGCTGGTGAGCGCCGTGATTATCCTGGTGATGACCAAGCTCGCCATGGACGGCGGCATCCCGACCACCCTTCTGTGGGTCGCGGGTATCCTCCTCATCTACAGCTTCATCACCTCCAAGACCACCATCGGCCGTCACTTCTATGTGGTGGGCGGCAATATGGAAGCGGCCAGGCTCTCGGGCGTCAATACCCGCAGAATCATGTTCCTGGCTTACCTGAACATGGCGGTCCTCACCTCCATTGCGACCTTCACCGTCATCGCGCGCTCCCAGTCGGCCTATGCCGATGTCGGCAAGAACTTTGAGATGGATGCCATCTCCGCGTGCGTGGTGGGCGGCGTGTCCGCCTCCGGCGGTGCCGGTACGGTGCTGGGCATGGTCATCGGCGCAACGCTCATCGGCGTCATCAACCTGGGCATGAGCCTGATTAGTCTGGACGCCAACTATCAGCGCGTGGTCAAGGGCTTTGTGCTGCTGGCTGCGGTGGTCTTTGACATTGTTTCCCAGAAGAAGAACAAGTGATCACCTGTGAGGTGAAAAGGCGAGTATGAACAGCGGAAAATCGCGTGCCACGCTTCTTGGCATTGTGGGCGTCTATGTGATCTATCTGGCCTACCAGCTCTCCGAGGGAAGAGCGGAGACGGATACCACCATGTCGCCCGGCGCGCGCTATGCGTTCATTGCGCTCTTTGTCCTGTGCGGCATCGCTGTCCTTGTCTATGCGCTTCGCGTGTGGAAGAGGAGCGGCGAGGAGGAGCAGCAGCAGGAGGACGGGGAGCGGCTGAAATAAATCCCGGGGGCAGGGAAGATGGAAGAGAAGATCGCGGGACTGGAAGGCGCATTTGCCCGGTATCGAAGCGATATCGAAGCCTACGAGAAGAAGGCCAGACCTACCGACGGCCTTCTGGGGTTTGGCAGGTCTCTCAAGGATGACGTCTGTCACGATCGACTGGATGAAAGCGTGGCGCAGATCGTAACGGAGATCTGCGCGGAGGCTCCCTCCTTTGAGGCAGCCGAGCGTGCCATTCGGCTCCTTTTGCGGGAGGATATCCCGGCCTGGCCGCTTGCCGCGCAGTGGATGCTGCGCGCGGTGGAGCGCCATGCACTGCCCTTGATCCCTTATCTCTCCGCCCCGCAGGCGCAGGAGCTGTACCGGGACTACCAGAAGCGCTATCCGCCCTGGGACCGGCTGCCTGCACAAAAAGAGGTCTGTCAGGCCCTCAAGGCACGTGCGCATAGCGCATGAGACAAAACGGGCGCAAATCTTCATTGACGCAAGGGTGTACACGTGCTACACTCCCTGTGCAGATTCATTCCGTAAAACATCATCTTTTAAGATGCAGATGGAGGTAATACCAAATGAGCAACATTCCTGTTGTCAAGCTGGGTCTGGTGGCGGTTTCCCGCGACTGTTTCCCGATTACACTCAGTGAAAAGCGCCGCAGCGCCATCGCTGCCCTGTGCGCCGAAAAGCAGCTCCCCGTGGTCGAAATCAAGAAGACCGTGGAGAACGAGAAGGACATGCTCGAGGCCGTGGCAGAGCTCAAGGCCAACGAGTGCAATGCCGCTGTGGTGTTCCTGGGCAACTTCGGCCCCGAGACCCCCGAAACCCTGATTGCCAAGAACTTTGACGGTCCCTGCATGTTTGTTGCCGCAGCCGAGGGCGACGGCGACATGATCAACGGACGCGGCGACGCTTACTGCGGTATGCTGAACTGCTCCTACAATCTGGGCATGCGTCACCTCAAGGGCTATATCCCCGAGGCCCCCGTGGGCACCGCACAGGAGCTCACCGAGCGCATTGAGGAGTTCATCCCGATCGCACGCGCGATCCTGGGTGTAGCCAACCTCAAGATCATCACCTTCGGACCGCGTCCCCAGGACTTCTTCGCCTGCAATGCTCCCATCAAGGGACTGTATGAGCTGGGCGTGGAGATCGAGGAGAACAGCGAGCTGGACCTTCTGGTCAGCTACAAGGAGCATGCTAACGATCCGCGTATCGATGACGTGTGCAAGGATATGGCCGAGGAGATGGGCGAGGGCCGCTATTATGCCGACCTGCTCCCGCGCATGGCACAGTTTGAACTGACCCTTCTTGACTGGGCTGAGAACCACAAGGGTGCCCGCAAGTATGTGGCCTTCGCCAACAAGTGCTGGCCCGCTTTCCCGTCCCAGTTCGGCTTTGAGCCCTGCTATGTCAACAGCCGTCTGGCTTCCCGCGGCATCCCGGTGGCCTGCGAGGTCGACATCTACGGCGCACTGAGCGAATACATCGGCACCTGCGTGACCGGTGACGCCGTGACGCTTCTGGACATCAACAACTCTGTCCCGCAGTACATCTATGATGAGGACATCAAGGGCAAGGTCAACACCGTCCTGTCCAACACCTTCATGGACTTCCACTGCGGCAATACCCCGGCCTGCAAGATGAGCGCCGCCCGCGCCGTCAAGTATCAGCTCATCCAGCATCGTCTCCTTGAACCGCAAGGCAGCGAGCCGGACTTCACCCGCGGCACCCTCGAGGGCGATATCGCCGCCGGCGACATCACCTTCTATCGTCTGCAGTGCGACTCCGAGGGCACGCTTCGCGCCTACATCGCACAGGGCCAGGTCCTGGATGTGCCCACCCGTTCCTTCGGCGGCATCGGCGTGTTCGATATCCCCGAGATGGGCAGGTTCTATCGCCATGTGCTGGTCCAGAAGCGCTATCCGCACCACGGTGCCGTGGCCTTCGCACACTGCGCTAAGACCCTCTACGAGGTCTTCAAGTTCTTCGGTGTGACCGATATCGCCTACAATCAGCCCAAGTCTCTCCCGTATCCCACGGAGAATCCCTGGGCATAAGCGTGAAAGCTTCAAAAGCCGCCGGTTTTCCGGCGGCTTTTGAAAACTTACCGGGCAGGAGAGACACAGATGGAGCAGAAACGCTACATGGAGCCCCTGAAGATGGCGGGGCGACTGATTATGGAAAACGGCGGGGAGACCTACCGCGTGGAGGAGACCGTGCGGCGCATGGGCGAGGCCTTTGGGCTCAAGGAGGTCGAAAGCTTTGCGGTGCCAAGCGGGGTCTTCATCAGCTTCCTTGCCAGCACCGGGGATACGGAGACGGCTGTGCTCCGCGTGCGCAAAGGGGCGACCAACCTGGAGCGCGTGGATGCGGTCAACCGGATTTCCCGAAAGGTGGAAACGGGCGGCATGAGCCCGGAGGATACCCTGAAGGCCCTGGAGGAGATCGCTTCAGGAGGCGCGAAGGAGAAGGGACCGGTTCGAGTGCTTGCCTCCGCCCTGTGTGCTGCGGGGTTTGCCGTCATGTTCCATGGCGGCATCGCGGAGGCGGCGATTGCGG
>JAFUZB010000238.1 GCA_017476845.1 Clostridia bacterium | reverse complement strand
CGCGATACACAATTCCTATGGAGCGTTGTGGTGATGATGCTGAATTTCTTGACTCCTATTTTCTATCCTGAGTCGATCATCCCAGCAAGGTTTATGACTGTATATCACATGAATCCGCTCTATCAGATTATATATTTTATGCGATGCATTCTGATCAAAGGGGTTTCCCCTACACCAATATCCTATTTGTATTGTTTGATTAGCTGTGGTGTTCCGTTGGCTTTAGGCATTATCATCTTCAAACGCCATCAGGATCAGTTTGTTTTGCATCTGTGATGTCAGGCGGAATAAGGTCTTTCGACAGAAGCGAACGATGGCAATAACCAAGGTTGCATACGGCTGATATTTGGATGTCCGCATGCGTACCTTTTCCCTCAAATGTAGTCACTTTTGGCGGCATGTGCGAGCCTTATCGCAAGCGAGCAGTCGCTGGGAAAGAAATCGGAAACCTGCAGAGGAAGAAGCTGAAAGATACCACTTCGCAGATAAGGTTTCATGAAAAATGAATGAATTGGACGGACTCACAAAAACGCTCAATGATTTCTTTGCTACTCCTCAGTCTACGTGATTCATCTATGAGAAAGGCGGTTAGTCATGGAACCGATTATACAGGTCAAAGATGTCTCCATGGCATTTTCCATAGACCTCAACAAAACGACCAGCTGGAAAGAATGGTTTGTGTCGACGGTGAAAGGGAAACGTCGCACAGAATTGTTCTATGCACTGGATCATGTTTCTTTTGATGTTGAGCGAGGCGAGGTTGTTGGCATCATAGGACAGAACGGATCCGGGAAAAGTACAGTACTGAAGATCATATCGGGAATATATAAACCGACATCCGGGAAAGTTGTCACGGCAGGAAGAATCGCACCGATGATTGAGTTGGGCAGCGGGTTTGATTACGAGCTGTCCGGTTCGGAAAACATTTATCTCAATGGCGCGGTGCTTGGGTTCAGCAAGGATTTTCTTGATCAAAGGTATGATGAAATTGTATCTTTTTCAGAGCTTGGTCAGTTTATCTCTCGTCCACTAAAAACATATTCGTCCGGAATGATCATGCGATTGGCCTTTTCTATCGCCGCACTTGTCGAGCCTGAAATATTGATTGTAGATGAAATCCTATCTGTTGGTGATGAACACTTTCAGATAAAGAGCGGTGAGCGGATGCACCAAATGATGGGCAATGGGACAACGGTGCTGATGGTAAGTCACAATCTTGACCAAATCAGAAATATGTGTTCTCGAGTCATATGGCTTGATCGAAGTGTTGTGAAAATGATTGGTGACGCAAACACTGTATGTGATGAATATATGCATTACATGCGCCAGGAAGTGAACCAGTAGATACATATTCGATTTTCCTATATCGGTTGTGCAAACAGATGGACCTGTATATTTTCATGTGAATTTGGTAAAATAGGGTGCACAAATGTATGCGTGCATCAAGCAGAAGCTGTTATGATTCAAATCACAGGTGGATAATGTGATACTTCTGCTTCATGACGAAAACAGGGCATGAGGAGCGGCAGGACAACAGCAATCGAACATGACTTCCCGCTTCGGTATCTTCTCATCGTGCTTTACGAAAGAACGCGAGGGGATAAGTCAGGCAGGAGTCAATACCTCGCCACGAAGGGAAAAAGAAATGGTTGTCTTCTATGCAAATAGAAGGCAAGCCTGCGGGAAGTAAGAACAAATTGCGTATCGAATGTAGAGAATATATCAATGTGTTTTATGTAGTGGACGATATATTCGACCGTGTCGAAATAGTGTGTTCATTCTAAGGAAAATGGCAATACGGCTTGTAAAGCTGAAGAAATGCTGTACGACAATCTCGCTACGAGAACACAGGGATGAAATTGACACAAGAAGTTACCGGGTTTATGCATAATCCCACTTGCGGTTATAAAGAGCTTGTGTGTGGAGATGCATGAAACACATGGATGCATTACTCAAGCTAATAGGTTGAGGCGTATGATTACAAGGAGGATTGGGTTTCAATAGATTGGAGGGGTGGCGTACTGTCTTCATGCTATGCTTCGGCTTATTATAAATGGACTTTAAAGGAGGAGTAATATTGAAACGTATCCTATGTCTCTTAATTACTCTCACCATGTTGATGTCAATATTGCCTATTCAGGTAATTGCAGAAGATGAAGGATTTTCGGAAGAGATTGCTGCAGAAGTCGTAGCACAAGAAAATCCGACAATTGCCGATGAAGCAGCGGATATTGAGATTCAAAGTGATGAAGACGTACCCCAAGAGACGATTACTGAAACGGCAATAGAGACGAATGCAGAAAAAGAAGTATCTGATGTCGAAATTGCATTGTCAGATGAACCTCTTGAAGAAACAACAAAAGATATAGAAAATGAAACAGCGTCGGTTGAGAATATCGTTGTAAGCAATGATGAAAACGATACAGAGCTTGACGAGATAACTGCAACCGAAGACGCAGATAATCAAGAAAATGCTCCTGTAGAAGAACAGGTAGAGGAAACCGTTGAGAATCTGCAAGAGAACGAAAACGCAGACGAAACAGATGCTATCAATGATGACATTCCTGTGGAGGTTTCCGAGCCGGTAGAAGAAGAACCTGAACAGGCAGAAACATCTGTTGAGGAACAGGCGGAAACAGAGTTAAGCGAGCAGAATGATGATACTATCCTGCCTGACAACAGCGCTGCTTACGAAGAAGAGAGCGCAGAAGAAACTGAGCTGTTCAATGAAGATGGCTATGCTTGGATAAAGGCTGGCACAAGTGTTTATAAAGATACTGCTTTTGCTTCCGAAATGGGACGGTTCTCAGAGCGGACATTGGTTATCTTTACAAACCGCGCAGAACTGCAAGATTGGATTTCCATTTCTTTTGTGACAGAGGATAATGAGACTGCTGATACGGCCATCGTTGAAGGCTATGTCTCAGCGGATAGTCTATCTATCTTGAATGCGGACGAAACCCTGCACATCAATGATGAAATACAGCAAAAAATCATTGACAATGAGTATGTGAAATCTGTAGGTGCTTATCTCTTGCCCGCTACGCAGGATTTTGTATTTACTATCGAAGAAGCAAACAATGCTGAACAGCCTGAAGTGTCTGAACAGCCTGAAGAGCCTGAAGTGTCAGAGGTGGAAGAACCTTCGGCTCCAGAAGCACAGAAAGAGGACACAGCTCCTACGACAGACACTGAGGATACGTCTTCTGCTGAGGAAAACACGAACGAAGATGAAGCACCCTCTGCCAATGATGGAATTATCATCGTTGTGACTGGTCCTCAGGAACAGCTTGCTGAAGAAGAAACGGTTAATGCGGATGCAGACGAAAACAGTGATTCCTTGACACTGCCGGAAGAGGCGCCTTCTATCGAGCAGGATGAAGTCGCCGAAGAGACGATTGCCAGCGAAGAGGAAGACGTCGCCGAAGAGCCTTCCAGCGAACAGACAGAAGTCACTGAAGAGACAATTGTCAGCGAAGAGGCAGAAGCTACCGAAGAGACAAGCGTGAGCGAACAGGCAGAAGCTACCGATGAAGAAATCATCAGCGAAGAAGAAGAACAGCTTGTCGTGGCAGCTGCAATGGAATCTCTGATCCTTTCCGATCCTATCGAAATCCCCGAGGGTAAAGAAGAATTGGAAATTGATGACATGGATCCTGTACTTGTTAATGCAGGAAGAACCGCTTTCATCACGAAGGCCTATCAGGAATTGCTTGGACGTACGCCTGGTGACGAAGAGGTTATGGAGTGGATATTTAATTTCTCTCTTGATAATCTCACCGCATCAGCTTTCATTCAAGCACTCGTGGGTAGCGGCGAGTTTTCCAATCGTGGCCTGACGAATCTCGAAATTGTCAACGCCATCTATCAAGCCATGCTGAACAGGGATGCAGATGGAGACGGCGTACTCAGGTATACCGAAGCACTGAATGATCACGCATCTCCGACATTTGTTGCTTCGCAGATTTCTACTTCGAATGAGTTTAGACATCAGTGCTATACCGCATACTATATTGAGCCTGGGGTTATTACTGTCTCGGAATTCAGAGATTATAATCTCAGTGTAACTCGCTTTGTGGATCGCTGCTATCGGAATATTCTCAACCGTGAACCGGATATCGGTGGTTTGAATGGTTGGTGTGGTAATCTCATACAAGGATACATGTATGGTGCAGCGATCGTTGACCAGTTTGTTTCCAGTGCTGAATTTATCAATCGGGGATTATCCAATTCAGACTGTATTGATATCATGTACGGAACCATGCTGGGAAGAGAACCTGATGCAGCTGGAAAAGCATATTGGGTTAGACTTCTTGATATCGGTGTTTCCAATAAGTACATTGTGAATGGATTTTCGACATCCAGTGAATTTGGCTCTATCTGCTCTGATTATGGGATCCAGCCTGGTACTGTAGTACTTACAGAATATCGCGATATGGATCTTAATCTGACCGCTTTTGTGTACAGATGCTATTATGAGGCACTGAATAGAGTCTATGATGTTCAGGGAATGAATGGATGGTGCGAGCAGCTGCTTAATCACCAGATGACGCCGAAGCAGTTGGCTGCTATCTTCCTGTTCTCCGATGAAGCAACCAGACAGAATTGGAGCAATTCTGAGTTTGTAGATCGTCTCTATCATCTCTACATGGGTCGTGAGCCTGATGCTGATGGCAAATCAGGTTGGGTGATGAATCTGGACCATGGATATCTGACGCGCAACCAGATTTCGGACGCCTTTGCGGATTCACCTGAATTTGTAGAGAAATATGGCAATCCTGCAATGGTTCAACAGATGGCAACCAGTGTTATTGCCAATTTGCAGGCAAGCAATACGCGCCTGATGGCGAACCAAGCCAATACTGTCTTGTTTACTGCAGAAAGCACAAATCAGGTTACATTCTATCTGTATGATAAGGTGGGCACGAATCTTGGCTTGATGCACGATGATGGTGTCAACGGTGACGCAGTAGCAAATGACGGAACCTATTCCCTGAACGTTACACTGACATCAAATAATCCAGGTGTTGCGTACTATCATGCTGCGTCTCTTGGGTATCGTACACCCGATCTTGAGATCTATTATTACGGTGACCCATCGCAGAACCCGACGGCAGCAAATGCGTCTATTGATCGAATCGAGAATGCTCTGGAGAATTGTGATGCAGCAGATATCAATGTGTCGCTGAATCAGGCAGAAGATGTTGCTATCGCGCTGATTGACAGCGGTGACGTTCTTGATTATACGAGAACAGATTATGCTGTTTTCCTGAATTCTTCATATGGTTTGACGTTAGGCTACATTCCTGAAGTAGAAGGATTTGACATTGGAAGCTCCACTTCGATGAGCGTGAAGACGCTGCAGCCGTGCAGATCTGGTTATTCTAGTGATATCAGCAGCTATATGGCGAAGCCTTCGAATGCAGCCAATGAAATCAAGAATACATTTGCGAATTACTCCTACTCAAATGCATATAATGATAGTGCTGTTACGTTGAGTGCTATCAGATCGTTTGGAGCCAACAGTGTCATTTTGTGGCACGGGCACGGAAGCTATT
>JAFUZB010000237.1 GCA_017476845.1 Clostridia bacterium | reverse complement strand
GGCGGTAAGGACCGCATAGAGGCCAAAGCCCAAAGCGCCAGTCAGACCGCACGACAAATACAGGTTGTGCGGCACTGAAAAGAGCACGGCAAAGGCGACCGTGCCAAGAAGGGCCATCAGGATACGGACTGTCACAGCACACCACCTCCCAGGTAGGAGGCCAGCATGGTCATAAAGCCCACCCCCGTCGCGATCCCCAGAAAGACCAGGATGGCGTCCAGTAGGCGCACCATGCCTGCGATATAATCCTCATTCCCGATATCCCGAATGCCGTTGGTGAAGGCCACCCCGGGCACGAGGGGAATGACACTGCCCACAATCATATGGCTCAGGCTTTCCCCGAGCCCGAAGTGCAGGCAGAGCATGCACACCGCCGTCACCAGCGCGCCGCCGGAGATGGAATAGATGAGTTTGGAGAGCCGTCCCTTCACAATGAACAGCGCATAGATATAAAGCAATATACCCGCAAGAAAGCTGCCCAGGGCATCCATCCATCCCCCGCCAAAGAGAACACAGAAGCATCCGCTTCCGATCCCTGAGGCGAGCACACGGATCCACCGCGGCTTTTCGGGCATCTCCCGCACCTGGCGAAGGCGCGCCTGGAGCTCCTCGACTGTATAGCGGTTTTCCTCCATTTCGCGCGAGAGCTGATTGACCGCCGCCACGCGGTCCAGCCGGGTTCCGTGCACAGGAATATGGCGGACGTCCGCAAACTGTCCGCCATGGCCTGTCTCATCTGTGGCAAAAAGTCCGTTGCTAAGCACGAAGAAGGAACCGTTCTTCACGGCATAGTGCCGGCAAATCCGGTCCATGGTCTCCTCGACACGGTCTATCTCGGCCCCGTTCTCCAGCAGGATATGCCCTGCATCCATCGCGCAGTGCATCACCTGCCTGTCCCGTGTCTCCTCGCCCGCATTCCCCACAAGGGTCATCTGCATCTCAGGTCGCTTACCTTTCCCTGTCTTCCGTCTGTGCAAAGAGCTGGCGGATTTCCTCCTCGGTGAGCGCTGTCACCAGGTCCTGCCCCGGCGTGATGAGCTGCTCAAAGAGCTCCTTCTTACGGCGGCACAGCTCCACGACGCTCTCCTCAATGGTATCGTGCGTCACAAGGCGAATCACATCCACCTTGCGTGTCTGCCCGATCCGGTAGACACGATCTGTCGCCTGCTCCTCCGCCGCTGGATTCCACCAGGGATCATAGTGTATCACGACATCCGCGCCCGTCAAGTTCAGTCCTGTCCCGCCTGCTTTCAGCGAGACAAGGAAGACCTGCCCCTCCCCTTCGTTGAAGCTGTCGGCGAGCTTGAGCCGCTCCTGCGGAGGGACCTGGCCATCCAGATAGAGGGCCTGGTAGCCATTGAGCTGCATTTGCTTAAGGATGATCTGCAGCATGGTTGTAAACTGTGAAACACAGAATCCGTAAATACTAGGTAACATTTAGAACATTAGGTAATAGACAGGCGGAAATCCCCGAAATGTCAAGGATTTTCTAGTTTTTAGGCCTTTACAAATATCACCAATTGGTGTATAATCTCTCGTGCGTTAGGTAATACACTTTACACGGAGGGATATTGTATGGCAAGGCCAAGTGTTAGCGGAAGATATGCTGTTCCTAAAGAGATCGATGAATCCCAGAATCGCAGACTTTTATACTAGCATGATTGAGCATTCTGACCAGATGAGAAAGGTTGGCTTTTCGTGACGATAGATGCTACCGTTTCTGCGATGCTCTCTTCAGTAAGCCCCACCT
>JAFUZB010000236.1 GCA_017476845.1 Clostridia bacterium | reverse complement strand
CGGTGCACCGGGAATCGCCTGCAGTCTGCCCTTGGTCTGCAGATCCGGCATGGACTCCAGAAGGGCCCAAGTGTAGGGATGCACGGGCGTAAAGAAGATCTCCTCGGACGTGCCAGCCTCCACAATCTTGCCTGCATACATGACATTGACGCGGTCTGCCATATTGGCGACGACGCCGAGATCATGGGTGATGAAGATGACAGAGAGACCGCGCTCTTCCTTGATATGGTTGATCAGGTCAAGAATCTTGGCCTGCACCGTCACGTCAAGGGCTGTCGTCGGTTCGTCGCAGATCAGCACCTCCGGATCACCCGCAAGGGCGATGGCAATTACGATGCGCTGGCGCATACCGCCGGAAAACTGGAAGGGATAGGCGGCAAAGGAACGCTCCGGATCGGGAATCCCGACGGCACGGATCAGGTCCAGTGCCTCTTTTTTTGCCTCCGATGCATTCAGGCCGCGCTTGCGCAGGACCTCGGTGATCTGCTTACCCACCCGCATGATAGGATTGAGCGCGGAGAGCGGATCCTGGAAGATGAGACCGATCCTTTTTCCGCGGATGGTGTGCATGGTCTTTTCATCGACCTTAGTCAGATCCATCCCGGAATAGGAGATACTCCCCTCTTCAATGAACGCATTGGGAGGGAGAATGCCCATGAGGGCTTTCATGGTGACGGACTTGCCCGAACCGGACTCGCCCACAATGGCTACCGTCTCGCCGCGCTTGACATCAAAGTTTACGCCGCGCACGGCCTGCACGACACCGTTCACCGTACGGAAAGAAATGCGAAGGTCTTCGACCTTGATAATCGTATCTGCCATCTTAGCCCTCCTCCCCGCGCAGTGTCGGATCCATGGCGTCCCTGAGGCCATTAGAGAAAAGGTTAAAAGCGATCATGAGCACGGAGATCAGAAGCGCCGGGAACAGGGTCTGCGTGGGATACTGCAGCAGTACGCTCTGACCGACGGAGAGAAGCACACCGATGGAGGGTTCCGGGGGCTTGATGCCAAGGCCGATATAGGCCAGGAAGGATTCGGAGAAAATGGCGCCCGGAATGGCAATCATGGCACGGGTGATGAGCGGGCCTACCGTGTTGGGCAGGATATGCCGGAAGATAAGCTGCCGGTCCGGAACACCCAGGGTGCGCGCGGCCAGCACATACTCACGTCCCTTGAAGCGATAGAACTGCGCGCGGATCAGTCTTGCCGTTCCGATCCATCCCGTGACGGTGAGGGCCAGAATAATGGAGAACATGCCCGAACCGAACAGGAGCATGAACAGGATGGTCACCACGATATAGGGAAGGCCGTCCAGGACCTCCGCAAAGTGTGTAAGCACCATGTCCACCTTGCCGCCGTAATAGCCGGCAACGGAGCCGTAAATGACACCGATGATCACGTTCGTAATCACCGAGATGAACGCGATAAGCAGGGATATTCTCGTGCCCATAAACAGGCGCGTCATGATATCGCGTCCGAGATAATCGGTTCCGAACCAGTGGTATTCGGTGGGCGAAACCCCATTGTAGATATAATAGTCAACCTTGACATCGACAACATCGGTATTGTTGGCCGTATACTCACGGACAATCTCCAGTACCGAGCCCTCGGGGAAGCGCTTGGTGTTATCCAGCGAGGACTTCTTGCGGTTGGTCAGCACCATGGTGCCGTCCGCAATCCCCAGCTTTTCCAGATAGGGAATCCGGGGCGGCAGGTTCTTGCCCGAGACATTTTGCTGCGTATAGGTGTATCCGGTGAAGTTTGGAACCACAATGGCAAGGACGATGATCACCAGGATAATCCAGAACGAGATAATGCTCGCACGGCTCTGCCTAAGTCTTCTCAGGGCGTCCCGATAAAAGCCTGCAGAGCTGGACTTGCCGATCTCGTCGAGGGTGTGCTCACGGACCTGGAGCGAAAAGTCCTCCTCCGGGAGATTCGCGATGTCATCGGGCAGCGGGGCATGGATATCATAGATCGTCATTTTCTGCCTCCTACGCGAATTCTCGGGTCGATGATGCCGTACGAAATGTCCACAACCAGAATGGTGAACAGAGAGATAGCGGAATAGAAGATCAAAAGGGCCACCGTGAGGAAATGGTCACCGCCCAGAATGGAATCGATCAAAAGACCACCCATGCCGTTGACGGAGAACATCTTCTCAATCACCAGGGAGCCGCCCATAATGCCAGTAATCATCGGGATGATCGTATTGGCAATGGGAACAAGCGAATTGCGGAAGGCATGCTTGTAGGTGGCCTCCGTCTGGGTCAGACCCTTGGTGCGGGCAAGCAGCATGAAATCCGAGGAGAGCGTCTCGATGAGCTCACCGCGCAGATACCTTGCAATCGAAGCAATCGGGTTGAGCGAGAGCGCGATGATCGGGAGCACCATGGAGTGGAACCTGACCGCAAAGCTCGGCGACTGTGCGTCATACAGGGTCGGGAAAATCGGCCACAGGAAGGTAAAGACGTACTGTAACACCGAGGCGAAGACAAACGATG
>JAFUZB010000235.1 GCA_017476845.1 Clostridia bacterium | reverse complement strand
TCAGCCCTTGAAATACCCTCTTCATCCGCCATATCTTCAATAGCATTCGCCAATACCATGTCGGCACATGTACCCATAACATCTTCTGTTGGATAAGACACAGCAGGGCTATTTGATGACATACTTTCTCGCCTCCTGGAATTCCAGACACCTTATAGCCTTTTCTGTTAAGAAGCAATACTGGTTAACCAAGTGATCGGGTATTAGCTGTCTGATCGCCTCATTGACTGCTCTTTCTGATTGAATATCGCCGAAGATACCATTCAGATAGACTGCTAGCACCGGGTTTGTCTGATCGTTTGCAACTTTTCCAATGATAACATCAGATTCTGCGATCCCTTGTATCTGGGCATTGATGGGTGTCGCAAGTTTTCTTCGTCTATTATTGGCTATAAACCAGAGCCATTCCTTATTTGCTTCTTCAAACTCATGAATCTTCAAACCTTCTTCTGGCATTCTAAATCTATAGGACGAAACATAGCCATAGTTTTGGGTTTGCGGTATTGTTCCTTTGGTATGTCCACGGTCAAGAACTGATCTGATGAAAGCTCTCGCCTGGTTGATGTCTGAGGTTAGATAGAACCCTCTTCCAAAGTCCTTCCCTGGCATACAGTATTTCAGATCAATGTTTTCAACTGCAGTATAGCTGCCATGAAAGAGCAACATTCCGTTTTTCAGTTTCATATTGCTACGCCTTTCGCCCGCAGTACTTCTGTTATATCATCCAAAATGTATTCATCTCCACATGTGTGGAAATAGTCATAGCATCTTTCAAGATAATCCCAAATTCCATACTTATTAAACAGGCTGTTGGTGCCAATACTATCTATATGAAATCGCTTTCCAAATTGTCTTAAAAGCCGCGTTTCCATGAATAAGACTTCATCAAGCATTATCGCACCTCCCGCTATAACTATCCTTCAAAAAGGACGATGGCTTAAGGCACACTGCCCTCCCGCCAAACCCGGATGGGCGCTCAGGTCGATCCTCACCGTTGCCCTATCCTCTGCATCCGGCAAAAGCAACTACATTTTATCACATTACTAGAGTTTTAGGTAGACCTTCGCCAATACGATCTCTGACACCGTACCATCTCTGACACCAGGAAGATGGCGCGTAATAGTTTTGTAACAATATCAACCTGCCCAAAGGTAAGGGTTTGATGTAATCTCCCCCTTTTCCCGGGCCCACACCGTACGTGCGACTTTCATCGCATACGGCGCTCCATCGAAACTGTCAGGCTTTGTTATCTTATGCTGGCCTTACGGATTCTTGTGAGTTATAGGAGTCGCTTAGATCGTCAGGCCTCGTACCGTCCGGTATCTGTTAAGCGTCCAGATAGCGCTTTTCTTCAACTTCATCATGTGCACTGTTTGTAGTACCTGGTCTGTGTCTGGTAGGGTAATGAGTAGACCTGCTACACGGTCTCACGCTTTTCTCCGCAGCACGATGCCGACACACCTCTTTTTGGACTGTTTGCGGCGCACGACGAAAGCCTGCGTGTGGCTCCCGGAAAACCCCGGGTAGCACTGGAGAAGATGGCATGTTCTTCGAAGTGTCTCTGTCAATATGCCTGATGCATCTTCTGACAGAGCTATAACCGCCAATACAGCCACCGTCAGCAGGTTATGGCTGTATTTTGTCATGCGATTAATCGGTCAGGACGGCAACCTTCTTCCCTCTGAAGGCAACACCAAAGTGGTAGATCATCGTGATTCCCTGGGAAACCATTTCTGTTGCATAAAGCTTCTCTTTGATCTGTGACAGAGCAGTCTCTGCGAGGTTCTGCAAGTCTGCCTTCTCATCCTTTCCAGCAGCTTTCAGTTCAATCAGAACACCGGGCATCGTCTTCACCTTCGGAATGAGTGCGATGTCAAACCTGCCTTCTCCTGACTCGCGATTTGATCGGACCAGATATCGGCTGTCCATCATGGCGCGCAGCCCCAGCACCAGCCCCTGATAGAAGCTCTCCAGGCTTGTATCATACACGCTTGCACTCTCTAGCAGAAGCTTTCGGATGGCCCTCTGCAGTTCCTCGCCATTTCCAGAAAACAATGCAGCCTGAATGGACGTAGCAAGCGCCGGAGGAACAATGCCCGTCAGCTGATCCAGAATCTCCCTCCGGTATACGAGGGAGATTTCCCGGTTTGGCAGTGCCACATCACAGATCAGCCCACCTGGAAATGTCCGATTCACGCTGACCGCCTTCAGGTATCCTGCCACCAGCAGAAAGCTGTACACAGATGATGGGTTTCGCTGAATTTCTGGATAGACGACACTCGTATCAATCCCCGTGCAAATCGTTTCTCCCTCAAGGAGTGTCTGCAGGTTTTCATAGACATCCGGCCCAGCTGCTTGGAGTATCTCCCCGATAATCTCATTGCTGCCTGTCGACTGCCAGTAGGCATCCGGCCGGCAGTCATTGCTGAAGTAATTAATCACCGACCATGGATTGAATATGTCCATACTTCCAAAACGGTACCCGTCATACCACTGACAGATTTCATCATAGCGGTCCTCTGCACCATAGTACCTGGCCATGGTGCGTACCTCCTCCGCTGTAAAGCCAAAATAGTCATCATATTTCTCGTCCAGGACAGAATTGATCCTCAGATTGTTCATACCGCTGAAGATGCTCTCTTTAGCCACACGCAGAATCCCCGTCATGAAGCCAAAGGACAGATGACGGTTGTCCTTAAATCCCCCGGAAAACAGATTGCGCATGAACAGGATCACTTTGTCATAAAAGTCCCGTATATGTCCCTGCTGAATCGGTGTATCGTATTCGTCAATGATCATCACCGGGGCCACCTGATAGTGTGCATGCAGCATCCTGGTCAGCGTTTCGAATGCGCCGGCAAGCTCTGTTACCGATGCCGTGTGCTCCACAATCCGCTGGAAATACGCCTTGTCAGGTGCATTGCATCTGTCGGATGTCAGCAATACGCTATGGCGCGTATACTCGACCCCGATAATATCTGCGAGCTTCTCAAGGGTTTCCTCCCATGTCTCATATTTGACATCCTTAAACGTCATATAAATCACAGGATATTTTCCCTGATGCGCCTGATATGTCTTTCCGGCACGCCAGATCGCCTTGTCCTTGAAATAGACGGAGGTATCCTCATCCGAAAGTTCAAAATACGTCCTGAGCATATCCATATTCAGTGTCTTCCCGAAGCGGCGAGGACGTGTGAAGAGGGATACTTTAGGACGCTCATCCAGAAAGTCACGAATGAGCAAGGTCTTGTCCACATAATAGTACTCTGTACACGCTTCGCGGTAATCTGAGACACCGATCGGCATCGGCAGCCGCTTTCTGGGTGCACCTGCCCTGTATGTTCCGGTGCGGATTCGGCCATCTAGCGGACGCTCCGCATCCGAGGGGACATACCAGTACCTCCCTTGTTTCACTGCTCCTGGGATCTTTCCATCTCTGCACAGACCAGTGATCCTGCGCTCTGTCACACCCCATCTCAAAGCCGCATCTTTTGTAAGAATCATATCAGCCATGGGTTGTACTTCCTTTCCCTCTCAAGCTGTCACCATCCTAAACCCTCCAAAGGAATATGTCAAATATCGCGGAAATATGTCATGATTTCTATATTTATTTCCTTTTATTGTTCCGTTGTCTCCTATTTCACCCTGCACTGTAACCATTGCACAGGTGAGCATATGCTCAACAGGCTACCTTGCCTGAGCGTAGTGCCACGGCCAGGGCGAGTTCCCCTGCACCCGGAAGGGCGACATAAAGAAGCTCATTCACTTTGTCTCTATCATCTACGGCGCTTCACCCACCTCACAGTTTCAGGCAGTGATTCAATGGATCTATCTACCATGGAAAACCAGGGGAGACCTAGAATGTCGTCCTGCTGATTTGCTCTGCGCCGGAGGATACGATATGGACATCGCGCACTTCAATGTGCTGACCACCATGCTCGGCATGAAGCATTTCGGATCTGCAGCGCCATCGGCGATGATAAGAAATCGGAAGTGCTCCTTATCGAAACCAGGGACTTCTGAGAGAAGCTCCGAGTCCACGTGCACATTATCATTTCATTCCCACATCAGTATCAAAACTTTGCAAACCCGTTATCATAAAAATGCACACCCAGTATCATTAGGAATACGCAGTTTTCATTGAATTGTCGGCGGTATAAGTGTAATGCATAAATTGTAATTTGTGATATCATAAAGGCGGAGAGCGCTATCTCTCCGCCTTTAGTTGTGTTTACTCCCAATCTCGTAAAAAGGAAGTCTGTTCACATGATAATGATATATCAAAGCCTGCATGCCCGCAAGGAGTTTTCAGCATTGGTCAAACTTGCGATGAAACACACAGATGATACAGAGCATCTGACCGAGATTCTACAGCATTACTATGACT
>JAFUZB010000234.1 GCA_017476845.1 Clostridia bacterium | reverse complement strand
GATTCCCGTTGACATCCGTGTATCGCTCTTCCACGGCCTTGTCCTTGCGCTTGCGGCTCTTGTATCCATAGCTGCTCTTATGGTAGCCGTAGACGCAGTTTGTCGGCTTCTGGTTGGTGTCCAGATAGGACTCCGTCGCCACCTTGCTTCCGTTGTACGTGCGTACCAGCATATGATAGCCGAGATCCTCGACGATCATGGGCTCATCGTTTTCGTCAAAATAGAACTGCTTGAGAATGCCGCCGGTGCGGACGTAATAGGTTTCGACCCGGCTGTATCCCTTATTGCACAGCACCCTTTCCTTTTCCGCGCCGTAATAGGTGACTTCCTGTTCGCGGTTTCTGGCCCCGAGGAGGACCGTCTTTCCGCAGTATCCGTCCTTGTGCCAGAACGGGGTGCCGTCGGCATTGTAGTACCAGTAGGTCGTCGCCGCCGCGGCCGGGTATTCGTACTCGACGTAGGCATAGCCGCTCGGGCCCACGATGTACTCATGGTCCGCGCCGTACCAGGCGTCTTTCCGGTACTTTCCTTTTTCATACGTCCGCTCATAGAGCGCATACTTGGCCCTGGTGTTGTAGGCCAGGCTCCCGTCCGGCGCATAGTACGCGGTGCTGATCATCTTGTTGCCGGTGTACTTGATCTCACTGTAGGCATAGCCGTCCGGGCCGGTCATGAGGTTGCCGTCCACATCCCGGTATTCGTCGCCGTTCTTCGTCCGGCCGGTATTCTGGGAAAAATACGAGGTTGTATATGTCGCATACGGCGCATTCACCAGATTGCCGTCGGGATCATAGTTCCGGGTTTCTTCGTGCCACTTGCCGTAATAGGTGCTCGTCTGCCGGGCATACCCATCCGGACCGGTCACGTAATTCCCATTCACATCCTTGTAATTGCGCTCAATGACCAGGCGCTTGGCGTTGATCTTCGTGTTCGCCTGATGGTATCCCCGGACGCAGTTGACCGGATTTCCCTGGGCATCAAAATACGCCTCCTGCGTCTGCTGACGGTAGGTGTTGTAGGTATAGCGGACAATGGCATAGCCGAGATTGTCCGCCATGACCGTATTCCCCTGCGCATCGACATACCGCATCTCCGAGACTTTGCCGTAGCCGTTGTATTTCTTCTGTGAGAAGAGATTGGAGGACACCTCGCCTGACGCCCCGAGCGTCAGCAGAAGCAGCACAAGAACAAGGAGAACAAACAGATTCCGTTTCATGATCAGCACCACCCTGTATATTTGCGGCCCTTGCCGTTTGAGTCTTACTGTCTGAGTCCCTTTCGGACGCGTTCGGGATGTATTATACATGATTCCGCCCCAAAGGAAAAGGAAAGAGGCGTCAGCGGCCCGGCCGGAGGAAGGCATAGTGCGTGACGTACTCCATGCTGAACGCGGTCACGCAGGATCCCTCGATGTCCAGCATCCCGTAAGTCTCGTCATCAATGGTGAGCGGCATGGGGAGATCACTGTCTTCCAGGCCCATCAGACAGACGCTCACGCCGCCGTGCGGGTACTCGGCCTTCGAGATGCGCGGATCATCGGATGCGCGGATCAGCCGGCGGAAGCGGCGGTAGCAGAAGGGATTCCCGCCGCTCTGGATCATCAGGGGATGGTCCAGATAATCGGCCAGCTCCGGCAGCTGAGATTCCGTGTACCCGTAATCCCGCAGCGTTCCCATATAAATCATGACATGCGCCCCGCCGTAGCGCACCCGCAGCACGTCCCCGATTTCCAGGCCGCGTGCCACCTCGCGCCAGTCCTCCGGCATCGGCTTGTCATTGCACCAGAGATGTTCCTCGCAGTGCTTTTTCAGCGAGAGTTCGGAGAGTTCTGTCCGAAGCGGAGTGCCCGCCTGGGCATAGGCCACTTCCACCAGGCCCGTGCAGTCGAGCCCATACAGATAGGAGGTTCCCCGCACATAATGTGCATTCGATCCGTCCCAGATTTTCCTCGTCGTGTAGTCCGGAAGCCGCTCCGTCATCTGCGCAAAGTCCCTTCCGCCCCAGAAATACGGAACGCCGAGGGGAAAGAGCGGCCGAATGTCCGCCCCGGTGATCGCGTTGTAGCGCAGAAGGAACGGATTGTCCGCTTCCAGCATCGAGAGCGCGCTGTCGAGCACCGGATGCCGACGGATCGTCCCGGTCCGCGTAATCTCCGGCGGGATCTCGACCTCGGTCAAGCTGTCCATGAGGCGCAGGGTGCGGCGATATTCGTTCGTCAGGAAGGAGACCAGTTTCTGTTTTTCAGGACTCTGGTCTGTTTTTCTCAGACGCCCGGTCAGAATGAATCCTTCCTTCCCGCCCAGCGTCCTGACACGGCTGAAATCCCCGGATACACCGGTCACCGTGACCTCTTCAAAGCTCTCCACCTGGTCAATCTTCGGGCTTTTGGAGAACGGGAGGCTCCGCACATAATAGCTGTCCAGGCAGAATGCCGGATAGGGATTCACGCTCTCCGTCTCCGGAACCGACCGGATTCCGCTGTAGGCAAGGTACGCCGTTTCCCCGTTTTCCAGCGTTACTTCTCCCCATTTTTCATTCACTTTCCGGAAGGTCACCTGCATATAGGCCGGCAGGGTTTCCAGCGCTTTCCCGGAGGCTTTCATGTCCGGACGGAGATACTTCGCCTTCTCAAAATAGCCCGTCATCCACTGCCCTTCCTCCCCGGCGGCAGCGCCTGCTGCCAGCAGAAGAAAAAGAAGCATCAGGACAATCCGCCTTGACCTTATCAGGGTGTTCTTCATGCCTGTGTTCCTCTCAGCGGCGGGGCCCGGCCCCGCTCATTTTCGTGTGTCAGCGAACATCATCCTGATCTCCGCCGTCTCTTCCCTGTAACCATAGCATCTTTTCCCATGCTCTGCAAGCAAAAGGCAAAAGAAGAGCACGGAAAAAGCCGGCACGCGGCCGGCTCCTTCTTTCCGGAATCGATTATTTCGCGATCTGATTGAGTTCCTGGTTGACCGCGGCGAGGATCGCCCGGTCGCTGATCATGTCGGCCAGTTTCACGCCCTGGAGACGCTCGAAGCGGCGGCTCTTCAGGTTCAGCGCACCCTTCTCCGCGTGCATCTGCACAGCCAGGGCATTGATCATGATCGCTGTGGCCTGCTCATTGCCCATGAGCGTACCGTTGGTATCATAGACGCTGTAGACGCCGTCCTTCTGTTCAAGGAGTGCGTCCAGATCCCTGCCTTCTACCGCCGCATGCCAGCCGTCGGCGAGCGCATGGCGTTCCCGGACAAAGGGCAGCGTGTAAATGTCGGGTTCCTTCTCCACTTTTTCCAGCACCGTGGCGTCGCAGACCGAACCGGCCTTGGCGACCACGGTGTTCTTTCCGTCCTTCAGGGCGACCGTGAACACAAACACCTTGTCTGCGCTCTTCACGTCGCAGAGCTCGCCGTTCAGGTACAGGGAAACCGAGGGCAGGTTGGAATACACGCGGATTTCCGTCGTCTCCCCGGCCCGCTTCTGATACCGCTTGCCGCAGATGTGGACCATGGGATCCGGATTCCACCATGCCTTGTAAATATAGAAGGCATCCTTCTTGATCTTCCGGTCGAGGGTGACCAGGCCCTTGTTGTTGCGGCCCTTCACGCCGCCCTCATCTCGGTTGGCTGCGCCAAAGTCAAACATGTTCCACAGGAAGGTGCCCCAGACGAAGGGACGCTCGGCAAAGACGCGCGCCATGTGCTCATGATAGAGCGCCTGGTATTCTTCCGTGTAATCATGGTTCTCGGGATGCGCGGAGTGGAAGGTGACAATGGCGTCACAGCCGTATTCAGACACGGCAAAGGCCCGGTCGGGATAGTCTTTGTGGTACTGATCCAGCCACGGCCCGTTGTCTTCCATCTTTCCGACATACCAGCCCATGTAATGGTTCCAGGCCTCGACATCCGTGATGGTATGGAGTTCGCTGTCATTGGGCGTGTTCGCGACATGCGCAATGGTGGTGAGTCTGGTCTTGTCGATGGACTTGACCAGCTTTTCCAGGTCCCTGTGGTTCTCGATGAGCTGGTCCGAGGATTTGCCGGCCAGCAGCACTTCATTGGACAATCCCCAGAAGCAGATGGACGGATGGTTGTAGCTCTGATAGATCAGTTCCTTCATCATGCTCACGCAGTTGTCATGGGCTCTGGGATCCTCGGACATGATAGAGATGAATGGAATCTCGGCCCAGACCACAAAGCCCAGCTCGTCGCAGGCATCATAGAATTCCTGCGCCTGCTGATAGTGCGCAAGGCGGATCGTGTTCGCGCCGATTTCCTTGATGAGGAGGGCATCCTCATAGTGGTCTTCATAGGACAGGGCATTGCCCTTGTAGAGGCGGTCCTGATGGCGGCACACACCGCGAAGAGGCGTCACCTGGCCGTTGAGGACAAAGCCGTGGTCCGGGGAGACGGAGAAGGAGCGGATGCCGCACTGCACCACGACTTCATCCACGACTTCGTTGCGGTGGAGAATGCT
>JAFUZB010000233.1 GCA_017476845.1 Clostridia bacterium | reverse complement strand
TGAACTGCTCGCAGCTTTCCACGGGTGACCATTCTCTCCAGGGTGAATACCATTGCTGGCGGCGTATTCACAATGAGCGGTCATACGGACATGCCGCTGCTTGTGAATATTGATATCGCAGGTCACAAATGCTTTTCCAGCAGGTAGTGACGGCGGGATGACGACTCTCGAAGCCGTAGCTGGTAGCTCAACTGCCTTGTCTATGAGGCGAATGCCGTGAACACGATGACTCCTTCGTGTGCAACTCCTGACAGTGCGATCATCGTGCCTGATTCGGTAGCAGACGACACAGTATTTAACATGGATGGCAAGGATCACAGCGCGTATGATTCAGCACAGAAACCCGTGTGGTGATTCCAATGTACTGCGCAAAACAAACCCGTAAGCAGCCATCAAAAGGCTGAGGAACAGCGGGAATCCGTACGACAGTTTCCCGCAAAAACAAGTTTCAAATCATGCATATCGGAGGCGAAACAATGACGACCCAACAGTTTTCCCGGTTTCCAAAGGTAAGCGACAATCCTGTAGAAGCAAATACCCCCCCCCCAGTAAGGTGACGGTTAGCATCCTGCTTAGTCTCTGCCTGCTGTTATCCTCTCTTTCAGTGTGGGCAGAAGAGGAAAGTTACAATGGTTCGTTCGCGAATGGTGTCTCTTGGTTCTACAAAGATCAGGTGCTGACGGTATCAAGCGCAAACGGCAACATTCCGTATATGAACGCGTGGGATGAAGTCCGCGATTGGCCCTCGGTCACAACGTTTGTCATTGATGAAAGTGTAATACAAATCGAGGATTCAGCCTTCACTATGTTCAGCTCTGAGGCGGCTGATACGGCCTATATCCTCGGCGGGAGGGAGGTCAACGTCTCAGACGGAGCCTTTAACCCGTGGGTTCGTTTGATCTATGGGTCCCCGGAACCGGATGATCCTATCGATTACGAAACCGTCTATAAAACGGAGGACGGTCTGTGGGAGTATCGGCATTTGAATAACCGCCAAGCTGTCATTGTTGCCTACCATGGCACTGCCGAAAATGGGACAGCGATCACTGCTCCGGAAGACGTAAGCGATGAGGAAGGTAAATTCCATGTCGTGGAGTTTGCCAATGGCGTGTTCAAGGGCTTGGCCTTTCTCACGAGCGTCACCTTGCCCGACGATACTGAAAAGCTGGGCGAAAACCTATTTCAGAGCTGTACCGGTCTGACCACGGTAGACCTGGGCGACAAAGCGACGGAGCTGCCGCTGCAGATTTTCTTTGGCTGTCGCAGTCTGACTTCAGTCACGCTGCCGCAGGCCTTGGAGACAATCGGCCAGTACGCATTCGGCAACTGTACCGGCATTGTGGATATATCCCTGCCTACTGGTGTTACCGAGATTGGCAACAACGCCTTCTACAACTGCTCTAACCTGGTTACCATGCCGCTCCCGGGCACACTTCGACAAATCGGAAACAGTGCCTTCCAGGGCTGTAACAGTCTCCTGACGCTGGTGTTGCCCGATACGCTCTTAAGCCTTGGTAACCGAGCTTTCTACGGATGTGCGAAGCTTACCGATGTGACCATCGGCAAGGGGTTGCAGTATATCGACAGCGAGACCTTCCAGGGGCTGCCGAGCCTCAAGACCCTCACCATCAACAGCAAAAACCTGTATATCTATTCAGGCGCCTTCCAGAATTGCACGGCACTGCAGACAGTGACAATCCAGAACGCCAGGATTGCAAGCGGTGCCTTCAGCAACGACAGTGGACTGACGACCTTCAGCCTGCAGGGCGGAAGCATTGAAGGACAGGCCTTCGACGGCTGCTCTCTGCTTGAAAGCGTAACACTTGGCAAGGATGTCACTTCTATTGCAAGCTATAGTTTCCAGTATCTTCCCTCGCTTAAGCGTGTGACCATGGCGGGCAGCCTGACCGAAATCCCGTATGCCGCTTTTGAGGGAGACAGTGCGCTCGAAGAGATCGCCTTGCCGGATGGTGTGACTTCTATCAGCAGCTATGCTTTTGATGGCTGCGCCGCATTGCGGGAAATCACATTCCCTGACGGGCTTACTGCGATCCAGTCCTACGCCTTCAGCAACTGCACAGGCTTGGCCTCCCTGACACTTCCCGCAAACATGACAGAGGTGGCAAGCTATGCCTTCAGCAACTGTGCCGATTTGACGGAGATTCAATTTGGCGGCGCTGTGACGACCATTGGTGAGGGTGCCTTCTCGGGCTGCACCGGGCTGATGGCGGTCGTGATCCCGGATGGTGTGCACAACATCCATGCCTATGCTTTCGATGGCTGCACGGAACTGGAGCGGGCGGAAGTGCCTAGCAGCGTGGAAACAGTGGGGGTCAATGCCTTTCCTTCCACGACGCGCGTCTATTGCGATCCTTCCTCCCAAGCAGCGAAGTCCATCTCGCGCAATGGCGGCAGTTTCGTCTCCCCTGATAACGAGACCTTTGGTGTTCGTTGGCTGCTTGACGAGAATGATCCGACCATCGGATTGGGACTGTCTGTGGAGCAAATCTGGACGACATCCCGATCCATCGTTATTCCGGAGATGGTCGGTGCGGAGACAGTCACAGAGATCGGCGTCAATGCTCTGGCCTCCTGCCCCTCAGTAGAGTCGGTCACCTTCCCGGCTTCCGTACCGGTGCTGCCCGATCGACTCTGCATGGGCAATGATCGCCTGGTCTCTATCGTCATTCCCACGGGCGTGACGAACATCGGTGAGGAAACCTTTGCCCAATGTGCAAAGCTGGCCAACGTTTCTCTGCCCGATACGCTCACTCGCATCGGTGTGCGGGCCTTCGATGGTTGCACGCTTCTGAAAACCGTACATCTATCGGACAATATTCGCGAGATCGGTGAAAACGCTTTTTCCGCCACCACCGTCTATGCCGGTTTGGGCACCGATACAGCCGTGATGCTTTCCCGCACCGGCGGCGGCTTCGTCTGCGCTGATTTCCCGGAGCTGAAACTGAAATACCTCTTTGTGGGTGGTCAGCCAACCAGCCTGGAGGTCATCGGCGTGGATGAGAGTGCAGTCACCGCGGTGATTCCGGAGAGCGTGACCAGCATCGCTGCGCATGCCTTTGAGAACAACACTACGCTGCAGAATATCACGATCCCCACCACTGTGCAGGCAATCGGCGCATATGCCTTTGCAGGAAGCGGCGTGAAGGCTGTCACTCTGCCTGACTCCGTGACAGTGATTGAGCCTTACACCTTCTACAACACGACGGCGATGACAAGCTTCGAGGCACAAGGGGTCATCAGCGAAATTGGCGATTATGCCTTTGCAGGCAGCGGGGCGACCGCTCTCAGCTTCCGGGAAGGCCTAACCACGGTTGGCAACTATGCTTTCCAGGGTATGCCCAGTCTGGCAAAGTGCGAACTCCCGGACAGCGTGACGGAGATGGGACAAGCTGCGTTCAATGCCTGCCGTTCCCTCACTGCGTTCCGTGTGCCGGCAGGCTTGACACGAATCCCATATGATACTTTCCGGGGTGCAAGCCTGCTTGAGACAGTGACGATCCCCTCAGGCGTAGAAACGATTGGAGCTCAGGCTTTCTACCAGAGCGGTCTCGGCTCGGTCAGCATTCCGGATACCGTCAAGACAATTGAAAACTATGCTTTCTACGAATCTCATGGCCTCAAAACCGTTCTCATGTCGGGTGACATGGATTCGATTGGAAGTATGGCATTTCGGTTCTGTGATCATCTGGAAACGGTGGTTTTCCCGGATACGCTGAATCTTATGGGAAGCTATGCTTTCGAGAATTGTGTTAAGCTGAAGGACGTATTCCTCCCGGCAGGACTGAATACCATTTCAAACTATGCCTTCAATTCTTGTACTGCGCTGACACACGTAAAAGTCGGCGACGGTACAGTTGAAATCGGAGAGTATGCTTTCGGCAGTACTGCGCATCTGCAATCTGTCGAATTGCCGAATACGTTAGTCAGAATTGGCAATAGTGCTTTCCGGAGCAGCGCTTTGACCGCACTCACGATTCCGACATCCGTGACGACCATTGGGGACAGTGCATTTTACTATTGCCAAAACCTGGCGTTCGTCAAGCTACCGGACAGCGTGGTTTCGCTTGGGACGAATGCGTTCGGTTGGTGCGGAGCGATGGGCGAACTGACCCTGTCCAGCGCGCTGGTGAGCATTCCGCGTCAAGCATTCTATTATGATCAATCCTTGAAGACGCTGAGCATTCCCGAAGGCATCCGCACCATCGGTGCAAATGCTTTCGCAGAGGCATATAGTCTTGAAGCTGTCTTCATCCCCCAAAGTGTAGTCAGTATTGACGACAGCGCATTTGAGTACGTATCTCCGGAGAATCTGACGGTCTACTGCTACCAAGACAGTGCAGCGGACAGTTTTGCCCAGGGGAAGGGCTATCAGATTGTCTACCTGAACGGCAACAGTGCATTGGACAATGTGACGTTGACCGCCGATGAGAACTACATCTACATTAGCCCCGGTGATACGCTGGCTGATCTGAGAAGCCTTTTCACTGTACATCCGGACAATCTGCCGGTGGAACTCACCTACATTTTTACCACAGACAATCCTGAGACTGCCCTGGTTTCAGAAGACACGCTCACCGGAGTCGCGGTGGGGGATACGGTCCTACGCTTGAGCATTGGAGAAAAGCCGGAACTCAACGCGAGCATACCGGTCTATGTGCGCGAAAAGCTGAACAGCTTCACGCTCACAAATCCGATTTGGCTCAACCGGAACGACACGCTGGTGCTTGCACCGGAGACAACTGATCCCGCGGGTGTGACAGACGGCTATACATGGTCGATCAATCGCGCGCTTGGCATTATTGAAAACAATGTACTGACCCCGACTGCTTTCGGCTCCGGCAAGCTGAGCGCTAAGAGCTGGAACGGCATCACCGCAAGCGCAGATATCCATATCTATGAAGATCCCACCGAAATCTGGTTCGAGCAGGTCAAGGCGGGTCTGGACGTAGGAGACACCATGCTCCTGCATCCCATGGTGCGTGCGGGCGCGGTGTTTGAGGGAGACCTGGCACTGCATTTTGTGACCTTCACCTCTTCGGACGAAAGCATTGCAACCGTCAACGCTCAGGGTGTCGTGACTGCTGTCGGCTACGGCTCCACGACCATCATCGCCACGGCGGAGAACGGCTGTTCGGGCGTAGCGAACATCCACGTGAGCGCGCCGGTGACGGCCTTCAAGCTGCAGCCCAACGTGCGCGCTCCGATTGGCGGTACGGTGACGCTCTATGCCACCGAGATTGAACCTGCCAACGCGAACCCCAATGCCTTCACTTGGACCTCCGAACCTGCCGGCCTGGTCTCCTATGAAAACGGTATCGTGACGGTACTCACGGATGAGGAAGCGGAAGTCAAGATTACCGCGAC
>JAFUZB010000232.1 GCA_017476845.1 Clostridia bacterium | reverse complement strand
TCGGGTATCACACCAACGGGAATCTATGTTCCCGTGACCGTCACCTCAATCGCTCCTGACGCATTTGAAGCCAACACCGTGATCTATACGAAGAGTGGGTCTTATGCTGAAACGTGGGCTAAGGAAAATGGATATACAGTGATTACAGAATAATAATTCAACCCAGGTCGAGATATTCTCTTCCTGGGTTTTGTAATATGCTTTTCTTGCCTGAAGTCAAAGGCTTCTGCTCCGCTTCAGTTTTGTCATACCGCCGTAACTTCGTGGGTGGGATGTTTCTTAAGCTTCAGTCTCAGGCGTCTGCGTTTGGTCTCCACCTGTTGCGGCACCTCGGTCTCCCCGCTCTCCCGGCGTGTAAATGGGATCTCCAGGAAAAAGATGGTGCCTTCGTCCACTTTGGAGCGGACACGAATCTTTCCGCCATGCGCCATGACTATAATCCTGGCAATCGACAGCCCCAGTCCGTGACCACCGCTTTCAGCCTTTCTCGCTTTGTCTGCCCGGTAAAATCGGTCGAATATGTGCGGAAGATCCTCGGGAGATATGCCGGAGCCTGTGTCCTCCATCCGGAAAATGGCACAGTCATGCTCCTTGTGCACACCCATGGTGATCCTGCCCCCGGGTTCAGTATACTTGATGGCATTGTCAAGAAGAATGCGCATCGCCTGCTTGAGCATGTTTCTGTCTGCTGTAAGCTCCATGTGCTCTGCAGGCTCCAGTGCAAAGGTGTCCGCAGGACACACGATCTCCGCTTCCTTTTTGATCTCACTGAGCAATTCCACCGGATCAAAGGTGGAGATCTCCATCATCAGTGTCTTCTTGTCATGCCGCGCTAGGAACAGGAGATCCTGGACAAGGTCCTTCATGGTAGCCGCTTCCTGCGAGATCGCTTCTATTCCTTCTTCCAGAATCTGCGGATCATCTTTGCCCCACCGCTTGAGCATATCTGCATATCCTTGGATTACCGCAATCGGTGTACGAAGTTCATGGGAGGCATCTGAAACGAACTGTTTCTGACTTTCATAGCTGACCTCCAGCCTGTCAAGCATGGAGTTGATCACCATAGCAAGATCCTGCAGCTCGTACTTCAGACCACTGACATTGATTCGGTTGGACAGATTATTGGCAGATACCGTCGCCGCCATATCCGTCATATCGCGGATCGGCTTTAGCACCGTACGGTCAAGGCGATGATGGTGTCTAAGGAAATACAGCATGCGCAGACAGTCTGCAACGATAAGGAAGGTCAGTAGGACCACTCCCGCATATAGCGCAGGTCGCAGATCATGATAGATCATCACAAGGTGCCCGCCCTTTGCTCGCTGCATACCGGGAACACAAACCTTGAGGCGGTGCCCGCTCTGAAACAGGTGCGAAAGGTAGAAGCCTACCCTGTCCATCCTTTTTTCAGGAAGTATCTCTTCCGACACAACGGCCTCCACATGGACATTCTGAATGACTGTCTGCGTATAGTGTGCACCGATATCCAATGCCTCAGCTTCAATACGGCGCCTGCTGGACATGGCATCAGGTGCGAGGAGCAGAGAACATATGACAAGTATCGGCAGGAACATCAGGCCAAAGGACCGGATGATCTGGACACAGTAATGCCACGCGATGCGAATCGTCAATGACATTCTAAGATTTCGCGCCGTTCCGAATCGCAGGTGCCGGAACAGTCCGGTGATGCCCTTGAAGATCTCTATCTCCCGGTCTTCCCCTGCATTACCTTTTTCAGTTCTTTTCTGCTTCTTCATATCTGAACATGTATCCTACCGCGCGGATCGTCTGTATCGTCTTGATCCCGAACGGTTCATCGATCTTCAGGCGAAGATATCGTATATAGACATCCACAACGTTAGTGTCCCCTGCATAGTCGTATTCCCAGACATCCTGCAGGAGTTTCTCCCGTGTCACCGCCTCACCGGCATGGGCCATAAGATAGTGAAGGAGATCGAATTCTTTCTTTGTCAGCTGAATCGGTGTACCGTCAAACGCCACCTGATAGCTTGCAGGATTCAGGGACAGTTTCCCTGCACGAAGCACGCCCTCATGTCCCGCTGTGTCTGCGCGGTGCTTTTTCAGAGCTACCCGGATGCGTGCCAGAAGCTCTTCAATGGCAAAGGGCTTGGTCATATAGTCATCCGCACCCATATCCAGTCCCATCACCTTGTCGGACACATCATCCTTGGCGGTGAGCATGATGATCGGGACGTCGCTGTCGCGCCGGATCCGCCGGCATACTTCGATCCCGCTCATCTCCGGAAGCATAAGATCCAGAATAATCAGGTCCACATTGGGCTGTCTTCCCATCTCCAGACCTTTTTTTCCGTCCTCAGCACACAGCACGCTGTAGCCTTCGTGGCGCAGCTCCAATTCAAGAAACCTGGCAATCTTTTTCTCGTCCTCAACAATCAGAATGGTACTCATCGTGCTTCCTCTTACTCAATTGTAGCGCTCGCGTACCCGTCACCGTTCTCTTCAAAGCTGACCGATCCGTCCTGACTTTGCACCTTGCGAGGGGTACGGATTTCCGGCGCAGCGGCCTTGAACCCGTTTTGCTGGTTCTCCCTTGCGCTGTAGAAGCTCCCCGTGTTCTCCGTTTCGGTCGTCTTCGCGCTTTGTCCGCTGAAGGCGTCCGTAAAGCCGCGCGTCATATCTCCGATAGAGGACTTGACGTTATCCGCAGCATGGTGGAAGGTGTCTTCCAGGTCAGTTTTATCAAAGGATGTATCATGACGCGTAAAGGAAAAACGGTAGCCGAGAATCAGCGCGAGTACGCAGGAGAAGATCACCAGATACGGTGCGAAAATCAGACAGATCGCGCAGTAAATCACGGAGAGATTCACAATGTCCGTATGCTCTCTTCGGATCACAAAGCGCATGCGGTAGAGCGTCTGAAGAAAGGACATGACACTCTTCTTCCCGCCCGCAGCTTTCTTCTTTTCAGTGGTTTCCTCCTGGCGCAGCTTGCCGTTGCGCTCCAGGTCAATGAGCGCATGTGCAAGATTACCGTTATGGTATTCCAGCAGCGCTACGGCCTCCTGATAGCTGATTCCGCTCTTTTTGCGAATCACATCGATATCCTGAATCGTATAGCCTGACATACTGTTCCTCCCGTATGAATGTCACAGAGAGTGTATCACGTTTTACCTGTTTGCGCCCGGGTTTTTCGGTGAATTCTCATGAGAATCTCATGAACAGCGCCATCTGCGCTGCCTCCTCTCCCGCCCTTCCCTTCACCGCGTCAAAACACGGGTGCACGTTTTCCCTATTTTCATCTTGACAAGACTAAGCCGCCTACGTAAAATCCCTTTTCGGTAACGTTACCGGTAACGTTACCGAAACGAACATGTTTTCTCGGAGGTGATCGGTTGGCCAACCCTACCATACGGGATATTGCCCGCCTGTCCGGTGTCAGTGTTTCCACCGTCTCACGCGTGCTCAATCAGCGCCCTGATGTCAATGAAGAGACCCGCAAGCGCGTGGAGGACGTGATTGCGCAGACACACTTTGTCACCAATCCCCACGCACGAGGACTCAAGAGCAGCCCAGCCATTGTGCCGGTCATTCTTCGCGGAAGAGAGAATCCCTTCCTCAACCAGCTTGCCGAAGAGCTGCTCGCCTATGCGCGCGAAGCAGACTGTCCGCTGCAGATCGATTACATTGATGAGACAGAAAACGAGATTGATGCAGCGCTTCGCATGTGCGGCGAACAGAACTGCAAAGGGCTGATTCTGGCCGGCTCTGCACCCATGGAGGATGCCACACGTCTCGCCGCTTTGGATATCCCGGTTGTCTTCTCCACCGTTTCCGCAAGCTTTCTGCCCTTCGCATGTTCTGTCTCCATGGACGATGCCCACATGGCCTATCTTGCCACAGATCATCTCCTGTCCCTAGGACACCGCCACATTGCCGTCTTCGGCAGAGCAGACCATCCCAGCGATGCGGTGGGTATGCGCATGCAGGGGATCCAGGCGTGCCTCGCATCGCATGCACTTACCCTCCCGGAGGAGAGCATTGTCGATACACGCTTCTCAAGACATGCAGGCTATGAAGCCACGCGGAGTTTCTTTTCGCAAGGCACCAACGTCACCGCCGTCTTCTGTATGTCGGACACCATAGCCATCGGCGTTATCCGGGCACTGTATGACATGCATCTGTCTGTCCCGGGGGATATCTCGGTGCTTGGGATTGACGGGATCTCCAGCGGCGCCTTTTCCATCCCCAGCCTCACTACCGTCATTCAACCTATGACAGAGATTGCAAGGGAGACCATTCGCATGGTGACAATGTCCGAAGTCCCCCTCACCTCGCGTCATATCCTTCTTCCCGGGAAACTGGAGGCACGCGAATCCACCGGAGTGTGTGCTTTCCCCGATGCATAACCACCTCGTACTATCTGCGATGAAAGGATCACCTTCATGCAACGAAAAAGCGGTATTTTACTTCACATTTCCTCTCTTCCCGGTCCCGGCGGCATCGGTACGCTGGGCAAAGAGGCCTATGCCTTTGCAGACTTTCTCCATCGTAGCGGCATGCATATCTGGCAGGTGCTTCCCATGGGGCCCACGGGTTACGGAGAATCCCCCTACCAGTCGACCAGCATGTATGCCGGAAATCCTCTGTTTATCTCCCTGGAGACACTGCGTGAGGAAGGTCTGGTCACATTTACGGACGAGGAGTATACCCTAGAGGGTGACCCGGACCACGTGGATTACCCTGCTGCGCGTGCACTTCACGAGCGCCTTCTGAGACGCTGCTTCGCGCAGAGTTTTTCCACCCTGCAAAGTGAGATTGAAGCCTACAGAATGCGTGCTCCCTGGGTCAATGACTTTGCCGTCTGCACTGCGGTGAAGTCTCACTTTGACCAGGTTCTCTGGACAAAGTGGCCCGATGAGGCTATCCGGCTGCGCAAAAAGGAAGCGGTGTCCAAATATACAGAGATGCTGAAAACGGAAATCGATTTTCATGTTTTCTGCCAATATCTTTTCCAGAAGCAGTGGTTCAGTCTCAAGAAATACTGCAATGCCCTTCAGATTGATCTGTTCGGAGACATGCCGATCTATGTCGCCGAGGACAGTGCAGATACCTGGGTTCATCCCGAGGTATTTCAGCTCGACCGCAACCGCATTCCCAAGAGGATTGCAGGCGTCCCGCCGGATTACTTCTCCGCTGACGGTCAGAAATGGGGAAATCCCCTATACCGCTGGCCCTATATGCATCTCACAGGCTTTCAGTGGTGGATCGGCCGCATGCAGCACATGCTCACCATGTATGACATTGTCCGCGTGGATCACTTTATCGGCTTTGCCAACTATTATTCCATCCCCTACGGCGCGCCCAATGCGCGCATCGGAAAATGGGTCAACAGCCCCGGCAAGGCCTTCTTCCGGAAACTGAAGCGTGTGCTTCCTCAGGCCCGGATTATCGCCGAGGATCTGGGCTCCGTGAACGCACGGGTACAGCGCCTGATCGACTATACCGGCTTTCCCGGGATGTTTGTCCTCGTCTTCGGCTTTGGCGGAAGCGCCGAGGAAAACCACCATCATCCATCCCACTGGAAGGAGAACAGTGTCGGCTATACCGGAACCCATGACAATGACACTGTCCTCGGCTATCTACAGCGCGCGGATGCGCAGGAAGTGGACAATGCAAGAAAGGCGCTCGGGTTTGACCGCATAGAGGACGGACCGGAAGCCTTCATCCGCAGCGTGATGGCGTCCCCCTGTGCTACGGTTGTTCTCCCGATGCAGGATATCCTGCACCTGGATAACCGGGCACGGATGAATCTGCCCGGCACAATTGGCGGCAACTGGGCCTATCGCATGCGCGATACTGATCTGACAGATACGCTTTCCAATCATTTAAGTAACCTGAACAGGACGTATGGGAGGTAAACGACATGTCCGATACTAAAGCCCTTATCGCACGGGCGGAAAAACTGCTTCTAATGCACGAGCACATTCATCTGGAGGAAGCGAATGCAGTTCAGCTCCATAACGCCCTTTCTCAGGCATGTATGGAGGAGATCAGCGAAAACTGGATTGCCTCTGAGGAGAAGAGAAAGAATCACCGACAGGCCTTCTATCTCTCTGCGGAGTATCTGACCGGCAGAATGGTTTTCAATAACCTTTTCGGCATGCAGGTTCTCGACGAGGCCAGAGCCCTTCTTTCCGCTCGCGGCGTAGATCTTTCCATTCTGGAAGACATTGAGGATGATGCCTTCGGAAATGGTGGTCTCGGGCGCCTCGCGGCCTGCTTCCTGGACAGCGCAGCAACCCATAGTATCCCGCTCACCGGTTATGGTCTGCGCTATCGCTATGGCCTTTTCAAGCAGTCCTTTGTCGATGGACGCCAGAGTGAAGCACCGGACGACTGGGCCCAGTATGGCGATCCGTGGAGCATCCGAAGGCTCCATGATGCTGTGTATGTCACCATGAAGGATCTGACCGTCCGCGCTGTCCCCTATGATATGCCGGTCATCGGCTATGGTGCACAATATATCGGCACCCTGCGCCTGTGGCAGTGTGAAGCGCCCGAGGAAGTCGATTTCAAGCTCTTCAACGATCAGAAATATGCGCAGGCGCTCGCCAGGAAAAACCAGGCAGAAAACAT
>JAFUZB010000231.1 GCA_017476845.1 Clostridia bacterium | reverse complement strand
TACCATAGCAGCGCACCTCCCAGGCAGAGCAGCCCTGCTACCACAAGTCCAACCAGTGCGCTGCACAAAAGGAGCTTTTTCCTGTTCAGGGGAAGCCTTCCGCATACGGTACCAAGCTGGCCGTTCATCAGGAAATAGTAGGGCTTATCGGGTGTTCTTCCCTTATAGGTCAGCACCCAGACAGGCAACAGCACATATCGAAGCCGGCTTTTCTCTTGGATGTAGGAGGCAGTGCCCTTCAACGACTGAAAGGTATGATTCCGCTTCATCAGATCTGGGACATAGCCCTGAATCTCTGTGTTCATCTCCTGCTCGGCTTCTTCCGGCGGAATGTCTCGCATCTCGGCGAGGAACCCGCTCAGATACGCCATGGAAAAGGGCACCATTGCCTGTAGCCGATAGGGATGGATACCATCGGAGAGCTTGCGGTCCGCCGCGCGCAGGGCCGAGCGCTGCATGTTGGAAAATTGCAGTTTCCCTTTGCGGAGCACGCGATAGTACTTCGTCGTCGTATAGATGGTCTGTCCTCTTGTGAAGGAGCTCACCCGTGTCCCCTCTCCGGTGAAGGAGCCCGTTCCCTCAAAGTCCCCGAGAAAATACGGATAGTAGACACCGGATATCATCTCCAGCTGATCATCCGAGAGGAAACGCTTGTCCAGAAAATGCTTTTTTGATAGATAGGTTTTGAACTCCTCCACCGCGCTCTCCCTGGATTTCGAGAAGGGGATCACACCGTCCGGCTGAAACGCATGCGACAGGCGATCTGTGAGGACAACCGGACTGTGACAGTAATAGCAGCGTGTAGCTGCTGTCGTCTCCCCAGTCACAATCTCCGCCCCGCAGTTCTGGCAGTGATAGGAGCGCATTCCTTCCCCCGAAGGCGCTGCATCTTCCGCCTTCTCCCCGAGGCTACGGATCTCCTCCTCGGTCACCGTACGGGAGCAGAACGGGCATTGCAAAGACATGGTTCCCGGAACGTACTCCAGCGCATTTCCGCACGATGGGCACTTAAAGGTCCAGACCTCCTGCACCGCATATCACCTCCCTGCTGATTTCAGTGAAATGATAGCAAAAGGCACCCTATCCTGCAAGGACGTCACTTTATCTGACCAGAATGTCCCCGCTCGTCGACTGAAGAGCGACATGAACCTGCGGCAACCCTTCGCGCCGCGGTACGCGGCAAATGGTATCCCCGGACATTGATTGCATCTGAACGCAGGCATCGCAATGCACAGGCAACACGACCGAGATATCCCCGGAGACAGCTTTTGCGTGGATGTCTTCGAGGGCAGATGCCTCGGTCAGATTCAGCGTCACATCTCCGCTCACTGTGTTTGCCTTAAGGCGAGACGTATCGGCATTCACCTCCACATCCGCGCTTATCGTGGAGAGCAGCATTTCATGTGCCTGTCCCCGGACTTCCACATCTCCGCTTGTCGATTCTGCCTTTATCAGATCTGCAGTTCCCGTCATGCGGATATCCCCGCTGCGTGACTGCATCTGAAGCTCCCCGACGGAATGGAAATTCTCTACGGTAATATCACCCGAAGCGGTGGCAATGCATACCGCTTCACCGTTTGCATCATAGGAGAGAATCTCCGCGTCGCCGGCTTTCGTGTCCGCAGATAGACCTGCAAAGTGCACTCCGTGCACCCTGATGTCGCCCGACATCGTGCCAATCTTCGCCTTTGGCCACCATGATGTGGGCACAGAAAGTTCAACGACCCTATGAATTTCTACAGATACAGACAGTCTGCCAAAGATGGACAGGAGTAATCCTGACCCTTCCCAGTACAAACTGCGGTCCTTGGGCAGTTGCCTTACAACGAGAGTATCTGCGCGTGTTTCCACCACAATGTCCTCCGCCTCGGTATGCATGTGCACTCTGTCATCCGGTGAAGGTGTCAATGTAATGGAGGCTTCCTGCAGCTCCACGATAAGTTTGCCTATCCCCGTCACATCCACTTCCGTGTCCTTGACTGCCGTAACATTCGGGTCGGGGACTGGCCTCTCCTCTTCCGCCTCTGTCTTCTTTGCCGGGTACTCCCCAAGGATTTCCTCCATCCCAAGCAGACTTTCCACAACGGTGGCAATCGCCTCGTCTTCACTCTTCCCGGAGGCTACCTGGTCCGCAAAGCGTTCCTGACTGTCCGCCATCACCTGCTCATACAGTTCCTGTACTTCAGGTGTCATCTCCACATCACGAAATGCAATCTCTACCATCTTGCCTACCGTCTCATTCATGCTTCGCTTCCTCCTCTTCTCCAAGCAGCCTGTTCAGGACTGCCTTGGTATCCTTCCACCTTTTGCGTTCCTCGCATAGCTTGTCCATGCCCGCCTGCGTAATGGCAAAATATCTGCGCCTGCCGCCGTGTGTCTCCTCGCCCCAGTAGGCCCGGATCAGGCCGGCCTCCTCCAGCCGCTTGAATGCCGCATACAGTGTGCCTTCTTTGATCTCATAGGCATGCTGGCTTGCCTGTGCAACAGAACGAGTGATCGCATAGCCATAGCTGTCCCCTCGATCCAGCTGTGCGAGAAGAATCACGTCCGTATACCCCCTGAGCATATCCGTGGATACCTGCATGTTTTCCCTCCTCAAAGAGCGTAGCCCTATGATAATGCAAAGTACTCTAATCGTCAATATACTTTATTCGTTTCTGTACTTTCGCGAATTGAGTATTCTCTGCCGCGTTTGACAGTCCAAGGTGGCCTCCGTATAATGCGAGTGCATCTTAGATGCTACAAGCTACGTACGAAAAACATCTTGGGAAATAGAGAGGCGATCTGCATGGCCAAGGATACCATTGTCTATACCGATGAAATGCTGCCCCTGCTCGACGAAAACGGAGAAGAGATGCCCTTTCACCTGGTGGCACACGTGACTCGAAACGACAAGGAATATGCTGTACTGGAGGATCCGGAGACGGAGGATGGGCTCATGATCTTCCATGTCACCCCCACCGAGGAAGGGTATGAGGATTTTGCGCCGGTGGAATCCGAGGAGGAAAGCGAAGAAATCTTCTACCTCTTTGAAGCCGCTTTTGATGATTACGAGGTTGGCAACGCCATATGAACGAAGGAAGGCGTGCACAGTTTTCTGTGCACGCCTTCCTTCGTTTTTTTGCTGTTTGTCACCTGAGGGTATCGATCACACGGTCAAAGGCTTCCTTAGGCTCGAGATTTTCGGTGAAAAGTCCGCCGTAGGGGCTGTTCAGGTTATAGACGTAGGTCCCCTTGGGTTCATTGGGGTAATCCGTCAGTCCCCAGATAGATACCGCACGCAGCGGGCCTTCTCCGCCAAGTTCCTTCAGGGTATCAAAAAGTGCAGCATAGAAATCCGCATGCTTCTGCGCAGCCTCTGTATCAAAGTTGCGCACCGCCATCTCTGTAATCTGCACCTCATATCCGGCAGCGGCATACCCATTGATCGCACTGCGTATCATCCCGATGTGACTGCTTTCCAGACAACCGGACTGTGTGCCGTATCCGCCGATGTACCCCTGCATGCCAATGCCATCGATGAGTTTGCGCGGCTTTCCCTCCGCATCCATCGCATAGCTGTCCACGCTCTGGGCCAGCGCTAAAATCGCCTTGGCCTTATCGGCAAAATACGCATTGTAATCGTTATAATACAGCTTGATGTCCGCACCCAGCTCTTCTACGGTATTGCGGGCATACAGGAACGCCTGGGCCACATAGTCCTCTCCCATGTAGACATAGAAAAGGTTGTCCCCACCGTTGCGCTTGGTGCGCAGATGGCGCGCATCCCCGGGCACATATTCTCCGCTATTGTCCCCCACGGCTTCGTTGACAACATCCCAGCAGTATACCGTTCCTGGGAACGTTTCCTCAAAGTGTGTGATCACCTGCTTGATATAGCTCTCGGTGCGTGCGCGAACCGTCTCCTGGTCTGCATAAGGCTTACTGCTGTCATAGTCCTCATGAAAGTACCAGTCCAGCATATAGGCGTCCCAGACAAGCACATGACCGCGCACTCCCACACCGTGATCGCGGGCAAAGCCCACCATCTGATCGGCAACGGTGTAATTCATGCGCGGCATGCCGTCCTCACTTTTCTGACTTGCGCGCTGGTCCAAAAGAGAGTACGCCTTCATCTCATTGGTGGTTGTCAGCGAAGAAAACTGCTCGCTGACCAAGGTCAGATATTTTTCATCAAACATCTGCCCATAGGAAAGCGGCGCCCCAACCAGAAAGCCGTGCGCGCCAGTCAGTTCCTTGAAGGTTTCACCCTGTGCAAGACAAGGAAGGGCCAAGGTCAGCACGAGGAGAATCACCATCCATCTTTTCATAGTTCCCTCTTTTCCAAAGGGGCTGCTGCAAACGCAGCAGCCCCTTTAGGTATGAAACTTGATCGGTTCCTTACGATTTATTTTCCGTTGAAGGTATCGCAGCGGGCCTGCCATTCAGGCATGCCGGCTTCCACGAGTTCAGCGGGAGTGCTTCCGCCAAGAGCCCACAGGAGGCTGTTGCCGAGCACGTCATTCTGGGTGCCGAGATAGAGGACCTTGTTGGTCACGCAGTGCGTGGATTCACGCAGCATGGCATAGGTCTCATCCACAGCGCGGTCATCGGTGTAGTTGTACTTGTTGCCGATCCATGCATCTTCGTCGTCATAGCCGGGGGTCGGGTTGGACCACAGGTCGTAGAGGAAGATCAGCTTGGCCACGGTTTCCTCGTCATAGCAGGCGGGGATGACGGTCATGTTGTCGGAAATGATGGTGATGTAGTTGTCGCCTTCGTTGGGCACGGGGAAAGCCACGCAGCCCCATTCGTCAGCCATGTCGGCCATCTCGGAGTTGTCGTTGAATCCGCCGTAGGTCTGATACATATAGAAGCCGATGTTGCCAGCCTTGAAAGCCTCTTTGAAGTAATCCCAGTTGCCGCCTTCGGGAGTCTGATAGAAGTAATTCTCATACAGGCTCTTGGCCCAGGTGAGACCAGCCAGGGTCTCATCACTGCCCACAGAGGGATACAGCTCGCCATTTTCGTTGAAGTCAAAGTAGCTGCCGCCATTGGAGAACACTGCGCAGCTGTACAGATCGTCGGCAGAACCGGTCAGGCCCCAGATATCGATGACGCCGTCATTGTCGGTATCGCGGGTAATCGTCTTGAGCATATCCTCAAACACAGCCCAGGTCCAGGTGCCTTCGGCCTGCATGTCATAGAGGGTCTCCCAGTCGATGTTGGCTTCTTCCAGGACGCGCTTATTGAAGAACAGGCACTGACGCGGCTCGGATGCGCCGGCATACACGCCGTACACTTCACCGTTCTTGGTCATGAACTCGATATCGGCCTTGTTCCACTTCTCGTCGGACAGGTCAACATATTCGCTCTTCCAGGGAGCCACAACACCGTTGGCCATCAGGGAACCGACCTTGCCGGGCTCAATGATGTAGATGCGCAGGCTGTCGTCGGGGGTGCCCACGAAGTTGATGAGCTGCTCGGCGCAGGTGCCCCAGTCGCCGTCCTGCAGCTGGTAGACATCCACATTGTAGGTTTCATTGATCCATGCGCGATAGTCATACAGGGCCTGTTCCTCATCATTGGGGTCAGCCTTGTGTTCGGAGCTGGAAGAAGCAGACCAGTAGTCGGCAATCCAGACCTTTGCGCCGCCGAAGTCGATGCCTTCGACAACCTCGGGATACTCGGCCTCAGCCACGGCTGCGAAGGATGCGCAGACCATCAGCATAGCCAGAAGCAGGGATACCAGTTTTCTCATAACGAAAACCTCCTTGTGATATTCTCTACATGTGCAAAGCACATACAGATGCAAAGTTAACCATTCTGATTATTCCTTGGAGCCGCTCATGGCAATCGATTCCACGAAGGTCCGCTGCGTGAAGCAGTACAGAATAATCAGCGGGATGCAGCACACCAGCACGCCGATGGAGATCAGCTGCTGCTGTCTGCCGTTGGGG
>JAFUZB010000230.1 GCA_017476845.1 Clostridia bacterium | reverse complement strand
CCAGGGATCCAGATGAATGACGGTGTCCGCACCGGTCAGGTTCAGGCCGGTACCGCCTGCCTTCAGAGAAATCAGGAAGACATCGGTGCCGCTGCCGTTGTTGAAGGAGTCCATCATCTCCACGCGGTCCTTGGCCGCCGTGGCTCCGCTGAGGAAATAGGTGGGAATGCCTTTCTTCTTCAGCATGGCATCCACGGCCTCCAGCGCCTTAACGAACTGCGAGAAGATCAGAATGCGGTGATGGTTCGCCAGGTATTCCGGGATCAGGGTGGAGAGCATGTCCATCTTTCCGCTGCCGCCTGTATAGTCCTCCACAAACATGGACGGGTCTACGCAGACCTGGCGCAGACGGGTGAGATAGGGGAGCAGATCAAAGGCTTTTCCGCCGTCCTCCAGCCTAGTTTTAGCCTCCAGACGCATGGCGTCATAGACCTTGCGCTGGCCCGTGCTCATATCCGCGGAAAGGATGCGCTCATACTTGGGCGGGAGATCCTCCAGCACGTCCTCCTTGACGCGGCGCAGGATAAACGGCCCGGCCTTGCGGGCAATCGCGTCATTCTTGGTTTCCTTGAACAGAGAGAGTTCATCGAAGTAACCGGGCATGATGAAATCGAAAATGCTCCACAGGTCAACCACGCTGTTCTCAATCGGGGTACCGGTCATGGCAAAGCGGTGTACCGCATTCAATTCCTTGACCGACTTGGTCTTCAGTGCGTTTACATTCTTGATATACTGCGCTTCATCGAGAATGACAAAGTTGAAATTCACGTTGTACTTGCTGATATCGTTGCGCAGCGAATCGTAGGAGGTGATGTACACTGCCTTGGTCCTGGGCTTGATGGCATTGATCAGCTCGGTGCGCTGGGCTTCCGGGCCGTAGATGGCGGTCACGCGGGTCTGACCGTCAAAGCGTGCAAACTCGCTCTCCCAGTTAAAGACAAGACTCTTGGGGCAGACCACCAGACTGGGCTTGGCCGTATCGTCACTCTTCATCAGGGAGATCATCTGAATCGTCTTGCCAAGGCCCATGTCATCGGCGAGGATACCACCCATGTTGTACTTGGTGAGGATGGAGAGCCACTTGAAGCCTTCCAGCTGATAATCGCGCAGCGTGCCCTGGATTTCCGGGGGCTGGATGTCGGCTTCCTTGAAGGAGCGGATCTCATCGATCATATCGCGCAGATACTTGTCCACGCGGCAGCTTCTCTCGTGGGAGAAGGCCTTGATGGCGTTGATCATCGAGACGGTCTTCTGCTTATACAGATTCTTGGGATCCATCTCGAAATCATTCACCGTTTCGCCGAAGTCGCGCGCAGCCTCGCTGTCCAGGTCAACGATGCGGTCACCGCTAAGGAGAATATACTTGCGCTTTTTCCGCAATCCCGCGATGATCTGCTCAAGCTCCTGCTGGGTGAAGTCGCTCTTCTCCAGGAAGACCTTGACCATATTGTTCTCGTAGGACACGCGGATGACAGGATTGCCGATGGACTTGAGCTGCTTGTTCTGGAGAGAGTCGGCGAGATAGACGTTGGTGAGCGTCTTCAGACGGGTGAAATCCATCTTGAAAAACGCCAGAACCCGGCTTTCGTCAGAGATGACGCCATCCTCAAAGCCTATGCTCTGCAGATAGTTATCAAGAAGCTCCAGCTTCACTCTGTCAATGCGATCGACGAGCAGTTCGGGCTTGATCTCCTTGTCATCGCGCAGCACCTTGGTTTTGGCTAAGACCTTTCCGTGCTCGTAATCGAAGTAGGTGTTCAGACGAAGCTGACTTAAGGTGAAGTCGCGCTCAACAAACTTGTCGACATCAAACATATCAAAGAAGCGGGAATAGATGTTTTTCCGGAAATCTTTGAGGATTGGTTTGATGCTCACTTTGGGATTGTTGACAACCAGGCTCAGCAGATCGATTTCATCAGCCGGCTGATCGAGCCGGTCAATGACATAATCCTCGCTGCGGGGATCCTTGGTGACCAGGAATCCCTTGCCTTCAAGGTTTAAGAAGGTCTGGTTTTTCGTGTCAAGCGAAGCGGAAAGCACATGACAGTCACTAATGCGTATGCGAAGCTTGCGGTTTTCCAGACGGACAAGACAGGGGACATCATTGTATAGAATGGTGCGGCCGGCCAAGCCCTCCAGGAGACTGGCCAGAAGCACTTCGCCAATGGTGATATAGCGCTTGTTGGAAGGCTCGCCCGCGCGGCCGCGGCGGAATTTCGCCGTCATCAGCAACTTGACGAGTGCCGCATCCTCATCGGTGAGATTGGCTGTATCGTGGGTCAGGATCAGATCTTTGCCGTATTCGACGGTGGCGTTGGAACGGAAATGATCAATGAACTCGGTAGCATCCTTGACGATATACTTCTTTGTATTGCCTACCTTGAAGGATAGCGCATAGGTAGTTTCACTGCTGTACAACTGCCAGTCAATGCCCACCTTGGCTTCCTCGTTGTAGAGGATTTTTTCATCGGAGAGGGATGCACAAAGTTCCTGGTATTGCTTTGCAAAATTGCGGTGGCGCTGCGTGAACAAGCTCGTGTCCAGTGCGTCCTGATTCTCCTCCATGGCGGCACGGAACTCTTCCTCTTTTCCCTGGATAGCAAGTGTCTTGATGATCTTGGGATCATAGGAAACCTCGTAATAGAGTCCGCGTGGCTTTTCGAGTCTGCCGTCAGTTTCGATTACGGTCAGCATCGTATCGTAGTGGACCGGATCCAGAACCTGATACTCAACATGCATGGACTTTTCATTGCGGACAATATCGTACTGGAGGACGAAATAGGTGGATAGCTCCTTTTCAGGGGTCTTTGATGGATTGAGGATGCGCTCTCTAACCCCCAGACTGGTGCACACAGAATAATACAGCAGGCGATTGTACGGAAGTGCTTTGGCTTGTTCTAGGATGGCGTCTTTCAGTTCCTTTTTGACACCAAAGAAAAGCAGCCTGGAGGCGGCAAAGAGAACGTATTGGCCTCTTTCTGTTGCATCGCTGTCCTTGAGCAGATCATTCATGATATAGTTGAAGTTTTCAAGGTTCAGCGGTGTATTGCGGATCATCCTCATTTGGTCTTCACGGCTCAGGGTGTGGATTTCCTCGGTGGACATGGAAATGTTGCGCATCTGGCAGTAGATATCCACCCGCTGCGTATCGGAAACTTTTTGCAGCAGACGCTGCATGATGGGCGTTGCCTCTTTGGCTTTGACTAACCGACACATTTCGTCTACCTTAAGCGACAGCGCTTCTACCTGCTTAGGGTCAGGGGAAGGCAGGGTGGCGATGTGATCGATAAAAGGAAGATCATAGTCTTGGAGAATGGTTTTCTTCTCTGTGTAATACTGCAATAGCCCCGCCCAATCGGAGCGGTATTTCAGGATAAACTCCTTGTCTGGGTCCTCCGAATAATCCCCTTTGCGATCTAAGGCCTTGGTCAGACGCTGGTAGTTCTTATAGATGCGTTTAAAGGCAAGTCGATTTGACTTGTGCTGCCGAGCTTCATAATAATCGTCGTCGTTGGCTTCATCCTCATCCCCGAAGACTGCTTCTCTGAAGTCGGTATCATCCAGAAGAGCCAAGATCAGGTAATAGAATCTGTCCTCAAGATAATGCGCGTCGTAATCATAGGGGGAGCGGCTTAGGAACGACCGGTAATAACAGCGGTAGTAGTCAGGACTGTGTGCTTCATCGGCAAGGGAGACAACCTTTTTGATGTTTTGGATGAACTGTTCATCGAAGTCCTTGTACTTTACATCGTGCGTCTCATCGCGCAGCTCATTGGTAACGAACAGGGACTTGTCCACAGGGCGAGAAGAGGTAATGTACAGATGCTGCAGAGCATCTATGCGCCTCGTGACCAAGGTGTTGGCCGCAGCGCGATGATAGCAGCTCCCGCTTTTGCAGGCACAGTTGGTTGTGAGGTTGCGGTCAAAGCGGGAAGCGGCTTCCACTTTGACCGTAACTGTCTCTTGCGAGCTCGTCATGTTAAGAACGAGTGCGTTATCTTTGCCCATGGAGAATTTGCACGTGACATCCGACAGAAAGGCATCGTATGCCTTGCGTGTTTTGGCATCCATTCTGTAATAATAGTTACTGTCATCGTCAGCGTACCTGCTCAGCTCATAGAGAATGTCCTCCAGATTGACTGCACTGTTGACTGGGGAATAGGCTTCGTCCTCATAGAAGCAGTATTCAGTTTGGCCTTTGGTGTAACATATGCCAAACCCATGCCTGTTGTGGAAAGTTTTATACCATTTTGCCATATTAGCAGATCCTTTCGTGCGGCTCTTTGTTCAGCGTCAATCACATGCAGTTTTCTGCCTGCGCGTAGTTACTGGAACGGGATCATGGGTGTCCTATAGATGTTTCTTCGGACGGAGCTTTTATCATGCCGCACATCGCATGCGGCAAGCCCACACACATTTGAGGTGGGGGGATATACGTTCTGCACAAGCATAACATTCCCTGAGAGGATGACACCATGACTGTCCTACTATGCTGCGAAATCCGATCGTCATCGGTAGATTTGCAGGCCTCTCTGTCGCACTTGTGCCTTCGGACATAAGCACCTTATTTTACCCCAAGCAGAATGATTCTGACAACGTGAGAATGGCCAATAAACCGACTAAAATGAACTCATTTTGACTTTTTGGGATTGATCCGGCTGCTTGGTCCATATGCAGGTGTGCGCCTTTTGATTCGATCTTAGGAACATGCTCGATGCCCAAAAACCAAAGGAAGAAGGATACCGCTTCGCGCTGACTTTGGACGTAGATAAATGCTGACCGAAATCCAATCATGGCAAGGGATGAGGTGAAAAAGGAAAAAGCTCTTGAAAATCAAGAGCTTTTTTGTGGTGGAGCATAGGAGATTCGAACTCCTGACCCCAACACTGCCAGTGTTGTGCGCTACCAACTGCGCTAATGCCCCGTCAACGATGCATATTGTAGCACGGTCTCCGACTTTTGTAAAGCCCTTTTTCGTCGGTTTTGTGAGAATTTGCATTTTGCACGCATACAAGGCAATATAAAGGTAAAACTGTAGAGTCGAGATTACAGTACGATGTCCCCAGGCCGAAAGCCTGCGGGAAGCGGCTCTTCCTCCAGGAAGGGATAGTCCTCATCTTCCAGCATGGGAAGGAAGGCATAGCAGGGAATCTCCTCAAACTCACGACCATACGTGGTGGAACCGAACCAGGCACCTTCCTGCGCCTTCAGATGAAGGTCTCGGGCGAATTTGGTCCGATTGGAGCAGTCGTGAACAACGATCGGCCAGCCCTCTTCAGCAGCCTGTGCCATGAGTGTGAAGGTGATCTCCCGGCTCCATGCGGGGGAGAGATAGCCCAGACGTGACATGTAGAGCGGCTGATCGTCGTAATTGACAAGATTGTTGGCGTTGAGGTGCAGTTCGGCGCAGTTGATGAACTGAATGCCGGTGGCGAGAATGGCCTTCTTTTTCTGCGCAAAGGCCTCCAGGAAGGCGGGCGTCATGGGCGTCTCAATGCCTGTGAAGGGAATGAACTTGGAGGCGAGCGCCATCCCTTCGATCACCTTGTCTGCGCAGTTGGTGGCACCAAGGTTGAAGCGCAGTTCATCCAGTCCGGCGCGGGCAAGAGAGCGCAGATTGTCCTCACTCACCAGCGTGCCGTTGGTATACATGTGCTGGTGGATGCCGGCCTCGTGAAACTTTTCGATCATGGGATAGTATTTCTCGATCTCCATGAAGGGCTCCAGAT